>JAITKI010000008.1 GCA_031278515.1 Oscillospiraceae bacterium
CCTACGCCGCCGTGATGCCCGGCTTCGCGGACGCGGACAAAATCGCGGACTGGGCGTACGGCGCCGTAGCGTGGGCGGCTCGACGCGGCGTCGTCGAAGGCAGACCCGGCGGCATCTTCCACCCGCAGAACACCGCAACGCGCGCCGAAGCCGCCGCGATGCTGCGGCGGTACATGGAAAAAGGGAGATAACAAAACGCGGGATGGTGCTTCGTCGGAGCGTCGTCGGCGCGGACTACGCTTCGTCGTAGCACCCTTCGCTAAGTCTCGATTCCGGCTAAAGCCGAAAGCTCGCTCGCTACGGGGCTCCTCCTCTCCGAATCGCAACCGCTCCGCTGGGTTGCGATTCGGTTTTGGACGAGAGTTTGAACGGGGGAGCTTGGACGGGGGTTACGGCGCACGGCGTAATGACTTGGATTTGACGTCGCTGCTCTCAATCGACAACGGGCACTTACCAGCTTAACCTCGTTCCTCTGTGAAGCGCCGCATTTCTGCGGAAATGCTCGCGCTACGCGCGTTGGCGCTTCTTCAGGGGGGAACCAGTTCCCCCCTGATATCCCCCCTCCGCTCTCCGAGGGGAAAGGACGAGGAATACTGCGTAATGACCTGGATTTGACGTCACTGCTTTCAATCGACAACGGGCACATACCAGCATAACCTCGTTCTTTGAGGGGGTTTCTAAAGGGGGACGAAGTCCTCCCTTTAGCCGCCTTTTGGGTACTTTTCGGCGGGACGAAAAGTACCCCGTCGGAGACATGACCAGGTTGATGTTTTTGCCATGCCTCCCTCGGGCGTATGCCCGACGATGAGGACACCAACAACGAGTTTTGCATAACAAACGCCCACCCAACAAAATGTTCCGAATCATTTTGTTTGTAGGCAAATCGAGTTATCTGCATACAATATATAGTGTTGATGCATAACAAAAACACAACATATAGTGCAGAGTGCTTCTGAAATCGCTACAAACGAAAATATTCAACTTTTCTCCCTATTGACAAAGCGATACTTTTGCGTTAGAATTAGAGTATAGCATATTAATCGCATATGTTTATCATATTTATAAGGATGGGAGATTGTGAAATGGGCATCTACAAAAAAGTTACGGACCTCATCGGCGGCACTCCGCTTCTCGAGCTGTCAAATCTCGAAAAGCACCTGGGGCTGGAGGCGCGAGTGGCCGGCAAGCTGGAGTACTACAACCCGGCGGGCAGCGTCAAGGATCGCATCGCGAAAGCGATGATTGACGACGCCGAGTCAAAGGGATTGCTGGGACCAAATTCTGTCATCATTGAACCTACGAGCGGAAACACGGGCATAGGGCTATCCGCCGTGGCGGCGGCGCGCGGGTATAAGATCATACTCACAATGCCGGAGACAATGAGCGTTGAGCGCAGGAACCTGCTGAAAGCATACGGCGCCGAGCTCGTGCTCACAGAGGGAGCAAAAGGCATGAAGGGCGCGATAGCAAAGGCGGAGGAACTCGCCGCTGCGACGCCGGGCAGTTTTATTCCAAGTCAATTCACAAACCCGGCAAACCCGGCCATACATAAGACGACGACGGGACCTGAGATATGGAACGACACCGACGGTAAGGTCGATATACTCGTAGGTGGCGTCGGGACAGGCGGAACCATAACCGGCGCCGGCGAATATCTGAAGGAAAAAAATCCCGCCGTCAAAGTATACGCTGTCGAACCGGCGGCCTCGCCCGTACTCTCGCAGGGGACGGCCGGCGCGCACAAGATACAGGGCATCGGCGCCGGATTTGTGCCGGAGGTACTCAACACGGGGATATATGAGGATGTCATAACAGTCACGAACGAGGACGCGTTTGAGACCGGGCGCAACATCGCAAAGCTGGAGGGTCTGCTCGTCGGTATCTCGTCCGGCGCGGCGATATGGGCGGCGACTCGTCTCGCCGAGCGGCCCGAGAACAAGGGCAAGCTCATCGTGGTTATTCTCCCCGACGCCGGAGAGCGCTACCTGTCCACCCCGATGTTTTCGGAGTAATCTCGTTTACAGGCGCGCGTCTGTAAATATTCCGGGCGGCGAAGAGCGCGTGAAAGCATTTTCGCGAATCCCGCCGAGCGCTTTATCCCGGCGTTATTGATACCGTGGGCGGGGTCGCCGTTTCGGAAACCCTGCCCACGGTATATTTATGTTCGTTTATGTACGCGATCAGACCGCCGATGGCGTCGGCGCCCCAATCGGAGCACGGGAGCGCGATGTTCTGTCGGACGCCTCCCTCCGTGGCGAGCGCGGCGGCGGGCCGGACGGCGGCGCCGTCGGACGGGGCGTCCACAGCGCACCAGTACACGAGTCCGTTCTCCGATGCCATTTCCCGCACGTCTGACGCCGCCGTGACCGGTTCGGTTCCGGTTTCCGCGTCGGCCGGGACGTCCGCCGCGACAAGGATGGTCTTTATCTTCGCCGCCTCAAACAACAGTGAGGATACCGCGTCGTATTCATCGCGCGTACCGTCCGACAGAAGAACCCCGATTGCGTGTCCGTTGCCCGCGGCGCGTCTGACGGCGTCCGGATATCGCGCCGTGTCGTCCGCCCCCACGAAGAAGCAGCCCTTGTATCCCGCCGCGTCCAGCGCGTTGAGTATCGTTTCCGACTGCTCGCCGCCGATTCCGTAAAAGCTCAGATAGACAGTCACATTTTCATATGTAGGCGGGGGCGTCGGCGTTGGAGACGGCGGACGCCCCTCTCCCGGAGTCGGCGTCGGTTCCGGCGCCGGAGGAGAGAGCGAGCCCATATACTCGTCATAGCTCTCAAGCATCTGATTTCTGAATCTGCTCGCGAACGTCTTGTCGCTGTACACGGCGTCCGGCGAGGTTATCCGGAGGATGGACGCCGGTTCCTGCGGCGTGACCGTATACGTCAGGCCGAAAAACTCACACACAAAGTCGAGCGGGACAAACAGCGTCAAATTCGAATAACGCGCCGTCACGCCCTCAAACGACTTGCCGCTCTGGTCGTACGTAGCCGTTCCGACATAGAAATCAAGTCTCTTGCGACCGCTGTACAGACACGCGGCGTTGTCCACAGTCGAGCGGGCGTTGTACACGCCCGCGTATGAGAATATGTTGTACGGCACGTACAGCGTACTGCCGAAATATGTCGGCAGCGTACCGGTTCGGAGCGGCATGAGAGTATCGTTCACCGCCGTGAAGCACAGCATTCCGGCGGCGCGCGATACCTCGGCGGCGGGACAGACGCACACAATGAGCGCGATAGCGGCAATGAGCGCGAAGAGCTTTTTTTTCACATCATCAACCTCAATAAATCAAAATTCCGCTTTCATCCTCGCGAACAAGCGCAATCTTCGCTTCCTCCCCGGTTTGTGCGTCTATATAGACTATAACGCGCTCGCCGTTTTCATCCTCGCAGACGAATTCGTGGCAGCAGCGCTCTCCGCCGCTCTCCGTCGGTATCACCGCGAGACCGCCCGAGCGCGGGTCGAGCCGCCGCGAAAGACCGGCCGCCGCGTCATCCCGCGTGACCGCCGCGTTGTCGAGTCGTCTGTCCGCGTGATTTTTGACGTAACCTTCGCACTCGTATCCGATGATCGCGCCGTCGTCAAGCGCCACGGTGACGCGGAGCGCGTCAGTGTAACACAGAACGCCGCCGTCCGTATACGCGTAGTCGAGGACGACCGTTCCGTCCTGCGTTCGGGCGGCGCGCAGCGTCATATTTTCCAGCCCGTTTCGCTTGAGGAATTCCGCCGCCGCCCGCTCCGCGTCCCCGACGCCGACTGCCGGCTCGCCTATGGATCGCCAGCTGCACGCCGCGAGCGGCACGCCGCCCGCTTTCGCGACCTCGACGCTCATCTCTCCGCCACCGCCGCCGCGCGCCGTAAACAGGTAGGCTGGCAGCCTTCCGGCGCGCTCGCCGTCAGGGATCAGCGAGCCGGGCGTCAGCCCGAAGAAACGCTCGGCGGCGGCCGCCGCCTCTCCGGCAGTCACGGCGTCCTTGCCGTCAAGGAGCTTATAAGGCATGGCCGCGACGTGCGGCGAATACTTGCCGTCATACTCAAATTCCGGCATGTCCGGAGCCTCGCGCGACGCGAGCACCAGCCGGCCCGCCGCCGTGTCCGACGAGATTTTCTCACTTCCGGCCGACGCCATGTCGATTTCAGCGCCTATCTGCCGCAGGGATGTCTCGCCGTCATTTATCTGCGCGAGCGCCCGGTTGAGATTGCCGGCAAGCGTGGAGACAGAGTCTGAGAATAAAAGCAGGTTATCGAGTTCCTCCTGTGTATATCCGCCCCCGGAATACGCCTTGCGCGCGACGGACAGAGCGTAATCCCCGGCTGTGGATATGAGACGCGCCGTCTTCTCGAACTCCGAACCGGAGAGCGGCAGCTGCCCGAGCGCGCTCACTGCATATACGGATTTGCCGTATACGTCCGAGCACGCGGCGGCTATCGAGGACGGCGTATTTGCGTAAAGTCCTTTGCGGAGCGCGATATCAAGTTCGCCGAGCGCCGTGACCGTTTCGGTAAACGCCCGTCTGTACCCGTTGTCCACGCCGCGCCTGTAGCCCGCGGCCTCCGCGCGGGCGGAGTGTAAGAGAACGCCGAGTATCACCGACATGGCGAGCGACAGACATACGGCGGCGACAGCCAATACTTTTTTCAACCTCAACACCTCGCGGGAATAACTTCATCTTCGCGGCGCTCCGCGCCGTGCAGATGTGATGAATCTATCATGTCCGCGTTGAAGTCTATTATACTCCTTATCGAATGTTTTCGTTTGTAGCGATTTTCGCTCTCCCGTCCTTTTCGGTGTAGGCGAAAAGAATTTTTGCGGAGGAGTGCGTCTCGTCCTCACGAAGTCCTTCGACTTCGCGGGGGCCCCTATATAACGATGTAAAAATTGTAATATCCCGCATTTTCCGGGGATTTATTCCTCGGAAAATGCTCTTTGCGAGCCGCGCACGGCGAGAACCTAGCTCCCGTGACTCGTTTGCGATGTCGAAGCCATCACAAACGAAATTATTCTTATCCCTTAAGCTGCTTCGCCGCGCGGACGCAAAGCGCCAAAACACTCCACATCGCGCCGATACGTCAGCCGAGCGCGAGCGAGTCGAAAATCGCGCGTTGCGCGGCGGCTTGCTCTTCGTTTGAGTAACTCATCACGACAGCGAGCATACCGCCTTGATTTTCGTCGATAAGCCACGCCTCAAATGAGTTCGCGCCGTCCGTCGCGAAGATGGAATATCCGGAAAGGCCCGTGTTCCCGATACTTTCCAAACCTTTTTCGTTGAAATCCGTGTGATCGACGTAGTCGGACAGGAAAGATGGAACGCTCACCTCGGCGGTCTTATCCGCAAAGTAGCAGAATTCTATGAATACGCGGTCGTTGCCGGCTGTCGTGTCGAAAAACGCGTCCGTGCCGTTTTGCATGTACCGGAACCGCTCCGCGTCTACGATCGCCGTAAATGTTTTCTCACTGCCCGGCGCCCTGAAGCTCACGCGCTCTCCGTTCGCGTCCGGCGTATCCTGCGGAGAGGGCGTCATGGACTCGGGCGGCGTCGGCGTTGCGGATGGGCTTACTCCGTCGGCAGATGGGCTCACGCCGTCAGTGGAGGTGGAGCCGGACGACGCGGAGACGGAACCGGACGGCGTCGCGCCGTCTCCGCCTCCCGTTTCACCGCCCCCGGAGAATATCGCCGTCGCCAATATCACGGCGAGCGCCACAATACACAGAAAACACAGGCACAACAGCGCGATGCGTGACGCTCTGCTCATATCGACACCTCTGAGGAAAGCCTCTCGATAGCCGCGCCGACGCGGCGCAGCGTCTCGCTTCTGCCGAGAATCCTGCATATCTCAACGGCGCCGCCCGGTGTCGCCGCCCGGCCGGATACGGCTATGCGCACGGGCCACATGAGCGTTGAGCTCTTCACCCCGAGACTGTCGGCTAGCGCCGTGAGCTCGGAGCGTATCGTGTCCCTCGCCCAGTCTGGCGCGGTTTGAAACACTACCAGCGCAGACAGCAGCATATCTAGCGCGACGGCCGCGTCGCACTTTGACTTCTTGTGCTCAAAAAGCTCCAGGCTGTAATCGGGAAGCCGCTCGATAAAATCTATTTTTTCGGAGATCTCCGTCAGTCTCTCGCAGCGCGGCTGGAGTATTTCCGCTATCTCCGGCACACTGATATCGGGGGACGTCACGGCCCGCCTTATGTACGGTTCGGCTGCGGCGGCGAACTCATCGGGCGTCATGGAGCGTATATGCGAGCCGTTGAAATACGCAAGTTTTTCGGGGTCGAATATCGCGGGCGACTTGGATATTCCCTTTACGTCAAAAGCCTTAATAAGCTCTGACAGCGTGAAAATCTCACGCTCACCGCCCGGACTCCAACCGAGAAGCGCGATGTAGTTGACTATCGCAGCGGGCATATAGCCCTGCGCGAGCAGGTCGTCGTACGTCGCGTCGCCGTGCCGTTTGGAGAACTTGTTGCGCTTATCGCGCATGATGGGAGAGACGGTCATATACACCGGCGCGTCCCAACCGAGCGCGCCGTACAGCAGGTTATACTTGGGCGCGGACGAGAGGTATTCCGATCCGCGAACGACATGCGTGACGCCCATCAGGTGGTCGTCCACTACATTTGCGAAATTGTACGTCGGCATACCGTCGCTCTTTATCAGCACCATGTCGTCAAGCGACGTGTTTTCAACGGTTATGTCGCCGAAAATCTCGTCGCGGAACGACGTCGTCCCCTCGCGCGGCGCTTTCATCCGTATCACATGACTCTCTCCGCCGGAGACGCGCCGGGCCGCCTCCTCTCGCGGCGTGTCGCGGCACGGATCACGCGTCTCGGACGGCTGCTCGGGGCGCTGCGCGTCGCGGCGCTCGTCGCGGCTTATGTGTCCGCAGAAGCAGTAGTACGCGTATCCCCTCTCGCAGAGAAGATCGGCGTACGGACGGTAGAGCGCCCTGCGCTTGCTCTGCGCGTACGGCGCGCAAGGGCCGCCCGTTTGCGGTCCCTCGTCCCACTCGAGCCCCGCGCCGCGCAGCGCGCTGTAGATGCCCGCAACAGCGCCCTCGACAAAGCGAGAGGCGTCGGTATCCTCAATGCGCAGTATGAACGCCCCGCCCGCCTTTTTCGCGATGAGATACGCGTAGAGCGCCGTGCGCAGTCCGCCGACGTGCATATAGCCTGTCGGACTGGGCGCAAAGCGCGTTCTCACGCCTCCGCGCGGTATACTCGCCTCCATATCGTCAAACCATTTTTTATCCAAAGTGCCGCCGCCTCCTGTTCTCAATAACGCCCGCCGGAAGGAATGTTTTCGCCCTCGCCGTTTTTCGTCCCCGCCCCGCATGTCGCGGTCAGGCCGCGACTGGCAAAACCGCTCAGAAGAGCTCTCCGTCGTCCGCGTCCGCCGGGATTTCGGAGGGACTCGCGTCCGGCGCCGGAATGAAACTATCGGCGGGCGCGGCGCCGCTTATGTACTGCATCTCGCGCCAGCGCTGCTTCGTTATGAGCAGCGGTCTGGGTTTTGAGCCCTCGAACGCGCCAACGATGCCCATGCGCTCCATCTGATCGACTATACGGGCGGCGCGCGAGTACCCGAGCTTGAGTCTGCGCTGCAACATTGAAACCGACGCCTGTCCCGTTTCAAATATGACGTCCACGGCCTGCGGAAGCAGCTCGTCATAATCGCTTTCGTCGTCCTGTTTGCCGCCTGACGATTTTTCCTCCGCCGCCCTGTCTATCTCTATAATGACTTCCTCCGAATACTGCGTCTCGCTCTGTTTCTTGATAAAATCCACAACGTTCTCGCGCTCACCGTCCGTGACCCACGTACCCTGTACGCGCATGGGTTTCGAGACGCCGACCGGGGAGAACAGCATGTCGCCGTTTCCGACGAGCTTTTCCGCGTTGCCGCCCGCGTCGAGAATGATGCGCGATTCGAGAGCGCTCGACACCTTCAGCGCTATTCTGGACGGTATATTCGCCTTCATCAACCCGGTGATGACGTCTGCGCGGGGGCTCTGCGTCGCGATTACCAGATGTACGCCGGCCGCTCTGCCCATCTGCGCGACACGGCATATCGACTCCTCGACTTCCTTCGCGGCGGTCATCATCAGGTCGGCCAACTCGTCTATTACTATGACCACCTTCGGAAGCCGCTCCATATCGTCCGACTTACGGGCGAGCTTGTTATAGCTCTCTATGTCCCGAGCGTTGGATTCGGAGAAAAGACGGTAGCGCTTCATCATCTCCGTTACCGCCCACTGGAGCGCGCCGGACGCCTTCTGGACGTCCGTGACGACGGGAACGAGCAGATGCGGAATGCCGTTATAGACGCGAAACTCCACCATTTTCGGGTCGATCATAATAAAGCGCACGTCGTCCGGCGTGGCCTTATAGAGCAGGCTCAGTATGAGCGAATTCAGGCACACCGATTTGCCGGAGCCCGTCGTCCCGGCGACGAGCATATGCGGCAAACGGGAAATATCACCCGTTATGGCCTCGCCGGATATGTTCTTCCCGATGGCAAAAGTCAGTCCGGACGCGGCGTTTTTGAATTGCGGCGACTCGATTATATCGCGCAGATACACCTTGCTTATGAGCTTGTTCGGAACCTCTATGCCGACTGTGGAAATCTTGTTCGGCATCGCGCTTATGCGCACGCTCGAAGTGCCGAGCGACAGCGCGATATCGTCTGCGAGTCCTGTCAGGCGGCTGAGTTTGACGCCCGCCTCAAGCTCGGCCTCATAGCGCGTTACGGACGGTCCGCGCGTCGTATTTGTCACGCGCACGTTTACGCCGAAGCTGCGAAACGCGGCGACCAGCCGCTCGGTGTTCACTCGTATCTCGTCCGACGCGTCAACGCGCCCCTCTCCCGCGCCTGAGGCGAGCATTTCGATGGGGGGATACGCGTACTCCGGACGGTACTCCCCGCCGTCCGCGCCGGGCGAGTCGCCGGAGGACGGGAGAACGTCGGGCGGGGGCGTGAACTTGCCCTCGTCGTCGCCGTCGGCAGCGGGAGAAGCCTCCCGCCTCGCGCCGCGCTTTCCGGAGCGCTTGTCCGCAAACGATACGCCCGGCGGCGTCTCGCTGTCTCCGTTTCCGTCTCCGCCCGCTTCGGCGTCGTGATTGCGCTGCTGCGGCGCTGCGGTTGCGTCCCCGCCCGGCCCGGCGGCGGACACTTCCGGCGCGGACGGCGGCGCGATGGGATCGTCAAGCTCAATGTCGATCACGCGCCTCCTGCGGCGGATTGGCTGCGGCGGCGTCGGGCCGGGCGGCGCCGGAGCGGGCGGGGACGGACGGTACTCGCGTCTCGCGCGATTTTTGTACATGTCCACAAGACCCGCTATCGTCCTATTGGACGCGGAGAGCAGCAAAAACAGCGCCGCGCATATGAAAACGATAGCCGCGCCCGCCTTCCCGAACAGAAACAGGAACAGCTCCGAGACGCCGCCGCTGACGGCGCCGCCGGATACGAGCTTCCGCCCGTCGGTCCAGAGAACGCGCAGCGCCGCAAATGATATCTTGTACGTGACGTCACATGCGAACAGGTGTATGAGCGCCCCCGCAACGGCGGGGAGCATCAGGGCACATACGACGCGGAACCGAACCGGTCTGCCCCTGTGGAAGCACAGAATCACCGCGCACAGCAGCAGCGCGGGCGCGAGCGCAAAAAAGCCGGAGCCTATGAGACCCCTGACGGCGTCCCGGAAGAATCCTATGAAAACCCCGCCGCCGTCCCTGAAGCCCAGAAACGCGAACACGCCGAGCAGCAGACATACGACCGCTCCGACCTCTCTGCGGCGCGGCGCCCTGTCGGGCGCTTTTGTCTTTCGCGCACCGCCCGACGCCGCCGTCCCGTTCCCGCGCGACGGCGCGCTCCCCGCTTTTTTTGCAGTTTGTGCCATAAAAACCTCTAAAGAATCAGCGTTAATATCAAGGTGAGCGCGCCCAGCGCCCAACAGTAATACGCGAACATCTTCATCCTGCCGCTCGCCATCACCTGCCTCAGTATCCGAATCGCGAAAAAGCCAACCGTCGCGGCGACGGCGGCGCCCACTATGTACGCCGGAACCAGCTTGAAATCGATGCCTCGCTTGAGTGCGGAGAACAGTGTGACAATAAATGAGCCAAGTACGGCTGGAATGGAGAGCAAGAGCGAAAATTTGACTGCGAAATCGCGCTTCAAACCGCGCGCAAGACCTACGGCTATCGTCGTACCCGAGCGCGACAGACCGGGTATCAGCGCCACCATCTGGGCCAAGCCTATGATGAGCGCGTCCTTAACAGTCGCGGTTTTGCCGCTTTTCCCGCCGGACGCGGCGATCCTGTCGGACACGGACAGCAGAGCGCCCGTTATGATGAGCATCAGGCCGATCAGCCAGGTTTTTGAGAACAGCGCCGCCATCCGGCTGTGAAACGGCGCCGCAAGGAGCAGCGGGATTGTGCCGGACGCCACCAGGACGGCGGTGCGCACCGAGGGTTTGAGTCTCATCCCGTCGTACTCGCCATCGCGCCGGTCGCGTAAAAAGTCCGCCGTGTCGGCGAACATTTTCCGCAAGTCCTTTCTGAAGGTCACACAGACGGAAACCAGCGTGCCGAGATGGAGCAGCACGTCGAAGAAGAGATTATCGTCCTCCGCGTACTGCAGCCCGAGCAGATTTTGCAGTATAGAGAGATGCCCCGAGCTCGACACCGGCAGAAACTCCGCTATGCCCTGAACAAGTCCCAATAATACGGACATCAACAGCGACATATTTTACGACCATGCCTTCCGCTCTGCGGCGGCCGCAACCTCCGCAAACTTATGCCCGACGGCGCCGCAACGCGCCCGTCGGGACTTCAAACATTGGAGTAATGGTACCACAGGCGGATAAAGATGTCAAGCAAGCCAAATGAGGAATAATTTCGTATGTCACGGCTCCGGCCATCACAAACGAAATCATTCGTTCCGCAGATGTGTTGAAATCCGTTTCCGAGCGGTGTATAATACGGGTACAGTAAAGAAGGTGACTATGTGGCCGGGGAAAGACAAAAGCGAGACGGGAAACACGACGCGGAGTTAAACGAAGCGGACGGCGAAGAAGCACGTACACGCGTCGCGTGGCATCCAGCATTCAACGAGGCGGCAAAAGCGGAGCTTGTAGATTACCTTGATATGCTCACTTTCGAATTCGAGCGTCAGCTCAACTCAGATCCTCTCAGAATAGATGTGCTGATAATCAAAAAAGCCCCGGACGTCGTGATTGAGAAGAACATCGGCGCCATACTCAGGCGGAGCAACATCGTGGAGTACAAGAGTCCTTCGGACACCTTGAGCGTTGACGATTACCACAAGGTCATGGCGTACGCCCATCTGTACATGGCGCTGGAGAAACTGAGATACTCCGACGTGACGGTGACGT
>JAITKI010000137.1 GCA_031278515.1 Oscillospiraceae bacterium
GAATAATTTCGTTTGTGATGGCTTCGCCATCACAAACGAGTCACGGGAGCTTGGATCTCGCCGTGCGCGGCTCGCAAAGAGCGTTTTCCGGGGAATAAATCCCCGGAAAACGCGAAATATAACAATTTTTGCTCTGTCGCACGAGACGCACTCTGCCGCAAAAATTATTTTCGCCGTAGGCGAAAAGGACGAAGGGGCGAAAACCACCGCAAACGAAAATATTCAGAACGAATTGATTCGAACGGACTTGAATTTCTCGGGTATTTTTCGGGCTATTGCATTTTGCGCGAGAAGGCGTTAAAATGAATCGCTTCGCCCGGCACGGCTTGCCCCGGCAAACTCCGCCGAATTCGCGGGGCGGATGGCGGGGGGTCGGCGAAAGAACAGCGTTTCCCGCTTTTTCGTCTGCCTGACGGCGAAAGGGGCGATGGAGCGAGATCGCCGCGAGCGGAAACACATTTACGGAATGTCGGTGAACTTAAAGGCTATGAACATTGCTGTATTTTTTCACAGGGCGTCGGGCGGGCTGCGCCCGTTCTTCGACTGCGACGCGCTCGACATCTACGAGCGCACGTCGCCCGGCTGGCGCGTACTCCGCTCGCTCCCTCTCAACTTCCCGAGAGAGGGTATGCGCGAGATGCGCGCGCGGCTGCGCGCTCTCGCGGACGAGATCCGCGACTGCCCGGCCGTCGCGGGCGCCAAGCTCTCGGGACTGCCGTACGCCGCGCTTGATTCTGCGGGTTACGCGATATTCTCAATCGACAGCGTGTCGGACGCGGTACTCGACGGCATCGCGGCCGATTTGGACGCGGCGGCGGACGCGCCGCAGGCGCCCGCGTACGCGCCGCAACCGTCCGGCGCGCCGGGCGAATTCTCTCTCGATCTGGCCGCTCTCCAGCGTGAGCGCCCGGAAGTCACAAGCAAGATGGCGATGAAGTCGTTTATCGACGGCGGCGCGTTCACAAAGCTGACGCTCATATGCCGCCACGTCCCGCCGTGGATTGAACTCGACGAGCGGCTGGCTTTTGACGCGGAGATGGACGGCGATCTGTTTCGCGCGGAGATTTGGAAGGCTTGAACAAGCGGACAGGCAGGGGCGGACACGGACTTTTGCGGCCGTTTTGTGTCGAAGTGAGACGAAAGGCATGGTCATACGATGAAAAATTACACCGTTCTCGATAAGGGCCGCGTGACGACGCCCTGCGGCGTATTCGACGGCGTTGAAAAACTCGTCGAGTACGAGACAGGCGAGATCCTGGGATTGAATTTCAATGCCCGCAATATCCTGCGTACGCGCTCGGGCGAGTTTGTCCCGTTTTATGAGCAGACGGCGCGCCGGAAAAATAAGCTTGCCGTCGAATGCCACAAGAACGGTGCGCTGAAAGCGGCGGCGCTCAATGAACCCGGGGAAGTCCCGACGCCCGTCGGCGCGCTCCCCGCCGAGCTTGTGACGTTTTACGACACGGGCGAACTCTCCCGCGTGTTCCCGCGCGACGGCGCGATAAGCGGCTACTGGACGGAGGAGGACGAGCGGAGACTGTACACCCCGCTGTCGTTCGACTTCGGCTTCACGCGGTTCACGGCGCTCGTCAGCTGCGTCGCGTTTTACAGATCCGGCGCCGTCCGCAGTGTCACGCTATTTCCCGGCGAACTCATACGGGTGACGTCGCCCGTGGGCGACGTGGCCGTGTCGGGCGGGTTTTCGCTGTATGAAGACGGCGCGCTCGCCTCGTGCGAGCCGTCGTACCCGGTGAAGATTCCGACGCCGATAGGCGTCCTGACAGCGCACGACCCCCGGGCGGCCGTCGTCTCGGCCGATTCGTGCTCGCTGAGATTTAACAGGAGCGGCGCGGTGTCGTCGCTGCGCACGGCGCGCGACGCCGTCGCCGCGCGCTTGCCGGACGGGCGCGTGTGTCTCCGCGCGCCAGCGGAAGCTCCGCACCCGTCGGACGGAGACCAAACCGTGACGGCGGCGATGACCGTCGCGTTCGGCGGCGGTGTAGTCACGATAGACGGCGAATCGTTCGACATCGGCGAATGTGACTTCACCGTCGCGCCCTACGCCGCCCGATGCGGCGGTTGCGAAAGCTGCGGCGATTGCGGAGGCTGCGCGTAACCGATTTGGGCGTCAGCGCACCGTGATGTTGCTCCCAACGGCCAGACGTCCGAGCGGATCGAGACAGCTGCGGGAACACAGGAGGTCGATGATGAGCTCGCATTGCTCGTCGTCCGACGTGTCCATGCGTCCCCCGTCGTCGATCGTGACGCCGTATGTAGACAAAAAATCTTCGCGCTCCGTGATTGGGAGCCGAATGATGTGTTCAAGTACCTGTTTGTCGAAATCCACAAACTTTCGGGCGTTTTTAGGGGTGAACGCCGCTTTTTCAAGCGCCTCGATGTTCGAGGCGACATCCGCCTCGGCTATGAGCGCGAGACGCTTTGACGCGACGGCAAAATACCTGTTCTCAAGCTCAAAATCCTTCTCCACGCCCGACGAGAAGAAGTAGCACACGCCGCCGAGCAGCAGAAAATCCACAGTGGGGGCGAGCTTTAATACGGGGCTGTCCGCGGTGCGTATACCGCCCCCCGAGACGACGCAAAGCCTTGACGCGCCCCTGAGAAACGGATTTGCCCTCCGCAGAAAAGCCACGGGAGCGCCGGATTCGTCGTCCGCGAGGAAAGCGTAGCCGGTCGGCTTTGGCGCCGCTCCCGACGCAAAATCCTCCGGCGCGCGCGGCGGGGCTGTCCGGATGTCGCCGCACATCAAAGAGATCTGCCGGCGTATAATATCGTCCGACGCCGACATAGACGCGATGTTTTCCTTGTCCGACAGAAACGGCGAGTACGGCGCGACAGGTTTTTCCGCCACCGGTTTGTTCAGCAGCGCTTCGCGCACTGTATCGACCCACCCGGCCGTATCCGCCATATCGCATGAATACCACTCCAGCGAAATCCCGTCGCGGCTCTTTGACGCGGCGTACAGAGCAAATTTCCACTCCAAGCGCGAGGGCGTGAGCCCGCGCAGATTTTCAGCCAGCGACTGTGTGTCCAATATATGATCACTCCCTGCGGCCCGGAAGGCCAAAATCTCAGAGTCCGTCCGGCCGTTGCTTACCGGAAGCGCCGACAGGATACAAACCACGAAATTAATTGTATAACAGAACAGCCGCTCCGTCAAGCGCAGGAGAGAAACGAATCATTTCGTTTGTGATGGCTTCGCCATCACAAACGAGTCACGGGAGCGTGGATCTCGCCGTGCGCGGCTCGCAAAGAGCGTTTTCCGAGGAATAGATCCCCGGAAAACGCGAAATATTACAATTTTTGCATCGTTATATAGGGGTCCCCGCGAAGTCGAATGACTTCGTGGGGAGAGGACGAACGACGGAGCGAGCAAGTTCCCGGCTTTAGCCGGAAACTTGCTTAGCGCAGTCCGTGAGGACGAG
>JAITKI010000119.1 GCA_031278515.1 Oscillospiraceae bacterium
GCCCGGGTTATAGGCAAGAACCACGATGTCGGCAAATATTCCGGGAAATTTCAGCGCAGGGTTCGCGGGGAGAATATCAAAGTCGACCACTCCACCGCCGGCGGACAGCTTCTTTACAAGTACAATAAGAACTATCTCGGGCTGATTGCCGCGTATTGCGTTATGGGCCATCACGGCGGCTTGCCGAACGGCGGCGCGCAGAACATCCGCAGCGCGGACTACTCTGCGATGTACGACAGGCTGAGTAAAACCGTGGACGCTTACGACGGCTGCTTGACCGAACCCGCGGATGTGCAAATTGAGCCTCCGGAGATGATGTTCCCGGATACGTTCAGTATGTTCAGCGCGGCGTTTCTGACGCGGTTTCTATTTTCGGCGCTTGTGGACGCGGATTTTCTTGACACCGAGGCGTTCTTTCGCGGCGGCGCGTCCCTTCCGCGCGGGGGTACGGCATCAATTGCTGATCTGCGCGAGCGTATGCTCCGGTACGTCGAGCCGTTCCTGAACCCCGCGGATAAAGTCAGTGTCCTCGACTCCAGACGCACGGAACTCCTGCGCGACTGCCTTGGCACCGCCGAGTCGGAAAGCGGGCTGTTCACGCTCACCGCGCCCACCGGGAGCGGAAAAACGATAGCGTCGCTCTCTTTCGCGCTGTCCCACGCGGCAAAGAACGGACTGCGCCGCGTCATTTACGTCGTCCCGTACAATACTGTAATCGAGCAGAACGCCGGGGTCTTTGAAAAGGCTCTCGGCGCGGAGAATGTGCTCCAGCATCACTCGAACATCAACTACGACTCCAACGAAAACGACGACGATGAAAGCAACCGCAAGCGCCTGTCCGCCGAAAACTGGGACTACCCGCTGATCGTTACAAGCACCGTGCAGTTCTTTGAGAGCCTGTTTGCCTCGAAACCGTCAAAGTGTCGCAAACTCCACAATATCGCCGGCAGCGTCGTCGTATTCGACGAGGCCCAGATGATACCCTATCCATATCTTATCCCGTGCGTGAACGCGATCATCGAGCTTGTGAGCCGTTACGGCTGCACCGCCGTACTCGCCACGGCGACGCAATCGTCGCTTGGCAAGTTTTTCTCCCCGCTGACGCCCAAGGAGATTACAGGCGACCCGGCGGAGCTTTATAATTTCCTGCGCCGCACTGAAATCCGGTGTATAGAAAAACCGCTCACGGACAAAGAACTCGCGGAACACCTTGACGAGCATGAGCAGGTTTTATGCGTCGTAAACACGCGCAGACAAGCCCAGCGGTTGTTTTCTATGCTGCGGCAAGACGGGAGCGCGTTCCACCTTTCGACCGCTATGTATCCGGAACACCGAAGCCGCGTTTTGAAAAAGATTCGCAAACGTCTCGAACTCAAACTGCCGTGCAGAGTAGTCAGCACGAGCATAGTCGAAGCGGGCGTTGACATCGATTTCCCCCGCGTTTACCGCGAGCTTGCCGGGCTGGACTCAATAGTTCAAGCGGCGGGACGCTGCAACCGTGAGGGCGATCCCACGCTCGGCCGGGCGATTGTCTGCGTGTTCAAATCCGCGGAGCACGCCGCGCCGAGAGATCAAAAGACGGCGATAGACACTTTTGAAAGCATCGCGCCGAGGTTTGACGACGTATCTTCACCGGACGCCATAAAAGCGTACTTCGACCAACTGTTTTACCGCGGGGGCGACGAGCATCTTGATGAGAAAAAGATTATGGAAATGCTAAAAGACGGAACTAAGAGTTTCAGTATCCCGTTCAGAAAAATCGCCGGCGAATTCAAGATCATCGAAAACGACACGCGAAGCGTCTTTGTCCTGCTCGACCGCGAATCGGAGGAGCTGGAGAAACGGTTGCGCGGCGGGGAGCGCACACGGCAGATTTTCCGCGAACTTGGCAAGTACTCCGTCTCACTTCACCGGAACGAGATCTCGAATATGCTCAATATAGGCGCTATCGAGCAGCTTGACGAGGAGGTACTGCTGCTTGCCGGGAAATATTACAACAAAGATTACGGCGCGGAACTGATTCCGGAAAGCGGAAGCGCGCTGATATATTAAAGGGGGGATAATTTTTGGGATATGGGTTCAAGGTGGAAATCCGGGGCGACTACGCGTGCTTCTCGCGCCCGGAGCTCAAAGTGGAGCGCGTGAGCTACGAGGTGATCACTCCGTCAGCGGCGCGCGGTATACTGGAGGCCGTGATGTGGAGACCCGCGATAAGATACATAATCGACGAAATCGCCGTGTGCTCACCCATACGTTTTGAGAACATCCGGCGCAATGAGGTGAACAGCAAGGCGTCCGCCGGCAAACCGCATATCGCGGCGGCGGACGACCGCGCCCAGCGCGCCGCGATGGTGCTCCGCAACGTGCGTTATGTGGTTACAGCGCACTTCGAGCCGGTGAACGAAAACCTCAATTTGCCGAACAGGCCCAATGGCGAAACGCGCGACACATTGGATGACGGCAGTTTCAACCACGGCAAGTTTACCGAAATGATTACGCGCCGATTGCGCAAGGGACAGCATCATCATCAGCCGTATCTCGGCACACGCGAGTTCCCCGCGAAAATCCGCCTGATTGAGGATGGTGAAGCCCCTCCCGCGACTATCGGAGAGGATCGCGACTTAGGGCTTATGCTCTACGACATCGACCACGTAAAGCACAAAGAGAAAGTCAAAGGCAAGGACGCGTCCGGGAAGAAAATCGAGGCTGAAATAGAGGTCGTGGACGAGTTCACTCCGATGTATTTCATGGCGAAGATGCGCGGCGGCGTGATCGACCTGCGCGACGCGGAGGTGCTGCGGTGATTCTTCAATCGCTCGTGCGGCGCTATGAGGATACCGGAGAGGTAAAGCCCGGCTGGCAAAAACGCGGCGTGTCACACGCGCTTGAGCTTTTGCCGGACGGAACGCTTCTCGGAATCCGCGCGCTCGGCAACCCCGGCGGCGATAAATCCCCCAAGCGGACGCTCATCCTGCCAATCGCCGATACCCGCGCGGGAACTAAGCCCTATTTTCTGTGCGATACGGAAAAGTACTTCCTCGGTACGGACGATAAAAAGTTTGAGGTTTCCGCTAAGCTCCACATTGAACTGCTCGGCAATCTCGATGTTCCCGCCGCCAAGGCTATAACCGCGTATTTCTCCGCCGGAGCACCCGCTCATACAAAAACCCCGGATGGCCGCGCCTTTCACCTTGCGGGAGGCGACTGCGTTATCAGCGACAAGGAGATGACGGGCGCCAAGTTTGCATTTTTGGTAAACGACAGATTCGTCGACTATGAGGACGGCGGCGGCAAGATTGTCAGCGCGTGGGAAACTTCGCGAAAAACAGCCGGTCAGGGCGCGCTGTGCCTTGTGACAGGCGAGCTTGACGATATAATAAGGCTGCATTATAAGGTCAGTCTCAAAGGTGTGACTATGAGCGCTCAACCGCTGATAAGTATGAACGACCAAACAAGCTTCCGCTCTTACGGAAGCAAGCCCAAAGATCCCGCGGCTCAGGTAGGCGCCAAAGCCGCGTTTGCCTACGCGACCGCTCTGAACGATTTACTCTCATCCCCCAATCACCATCAGCCGCTGGGCGGCGATACGCTTGTCTACTGGTCGGAGAGCGCGGGCGAAAAGGCGGCGGAGCACTTCTCCCTGCTGTTAAACCCGACGGGCGACGAGGACGGAGACCTGTCCGCGATAATGAAATACGCGGCGCAAGGAATCCTGCCCGAGATAGAAAGAACCGAGTGGGAAAGCCCGTTTTATATCATATGCCTCTCGCCGAACGCGGCGCGGATAAGCGTGAGATTTTTCCTCGTCAAGGAGTTCGGCGACATTATACTCAACCTCGCGAAACACTACAATAATCTTGAGATTTACAGCTCGCGCGATGAGAAATATCACCGCTTGCCGTATTGGATTTTGCTGTCGGAGACGACGCTCAAAAAGTCCGCCGCGGACGCCGCGCCGCTGCTCGGCGGACAGTTGCTGAACAGTATGCTGACCGGCCGGGAGTACCCGATGACGCTGTACAACGCCATACTTATGCGGATTCGCGCGGGCGAGGAAGTAAGCCGCGCCAAAGCCGCTATAGTCAAGGCGGTTCTGATACGGAATTTTAATAATAACGAAAGCGAGGAAACAACAGTGGCATTAAACCCAAGCTCAGACGACAGAGCGTATACCCTCGGGCGGCTGTTCGCGACGTTGGAACGGGAACAATCTAACGCCGCGGACGGCAAACTAAACGCGACCATACGCGACAAATACTTCGCGAGCGCGTGCGCCAACCCGCAGGTGGCGTTCGTAACCCTGCTGAAACTTTCTATGAACCACGCAAAAAAGCTCGGCGATAAAGGCATCTGGCTGGAGAAGCTAAAAGGCGAGCTGCTCGCTAAACTCGACGCTTCCGATCCCTATCCGACTTCGCAAAACCTTGAGGAACAGGGCAAATTCATTCTCGGATATTATCACCAGACGCAAGACTTTTTCACATCTAAAAAAGACAAGGAGATCGACGACAATGTATGATAACGCAATCAAAAACCGCTACGACTTTGTAATTCTCTACGATGTGGAGAACGGCAATCCCAACGGGGATCCCGACGCCGGCAATATGCCGCGCGTTGACCCTGAGACCGGCCACGGAATTGTCACCGACGTATGCATCAAACGCAAAATCCGCAACTACATTATTGAGCTTGTAAAAGACGGCGAGGCGGGCTTCGATATATATGTCAGGCAAAACGTGACGCTCAACGCCCAAGACGCCAAGGGCGTTGAAGCGGTGAAAGATAAACGCAACAAGGACGAGAAAAGCAGAGGTTTCCGCGACTTTATGTGTTCCAATTTTTATGACATTCGCACCTTTGGCGCGGTGATGACGACTGCGGCGAGCGACAAGGAGCTATCCAATGTCGCGGGACAGGTGCGCGGGCCTGTTCAGCTTGCGTTCGGCAGGAGCGTTGACCCGATTGTACCGCAGGAGATAACTATCACGCGCGTCGCCATAACAAATGAGGAAAGGGCAAGAACCGCGTCCACGGAGATGGGGCGCAAGCACATCGTGCCATACGGACTGTATCGGCAGGAGGGGTTCATTTCGGCTAAACTCGCGCAAAAAGTAACCGGTTTCAGCGAGAATGATTTAGAAATCCTCTGGCGGGCGATAGAGCATATGTTCGATGAAGACCGCAGCGCCGCGCGCGGCAAGATGACCTTGCGGGAGTTGATTATATTCAAGCA
The DNA here is from genome assembly GCA_031278515.1 of Oscillospiraceae bacterium. Lineage (GTDB taxonomy): Bacteria > Bacillota > Clostridia > Oscillospirales > Oscillospiraceae > JAISBX01. Next base: position 5,234 of record JAITKI010000119.1, read on the forward strand.
CGAGAGCGCGCTCGGCAACGCCCCGTCCCACAAGCTGTTCGAGCTGGTAGACATCAGGCGGCGCGAGGGCGTGGAAACTCCGCGCGCTTATTCGGATTACGAGCTCAGTATAGGCGCCGTCCCGGAGGGCGTGACGATTGAGCGCCGCAGCTGAAAGCTATGGCGAGGACGACTATCTTCTGTTGTCCGGCATACATCAGTTCGCGTTTTGCCGCCGCAGATGGGCGCTTATATACGTGGAACAACAACGGGAAGACAACTGGCGAACAGTAGACGGTTCGCTGTTTCATAAGCGTGCTCACGACCCTTTTTTTACCGAGAAGCGCCGCGACGTGATAATCACGCGCGAAATGGCGGTGCGCTCACGTGCGCTGGGCATTACCGGGCAATGCGACATCGTGGAATTCTTGCGTGATGATGAACGCGGCGTTCCGCTGTCCGGCCGGACAGGGAATTGGCATCCGCGCCCCGTGGAGTACAAGCGCGGCAAAAGGCAGGAAAACGACAGCGATCGGTTGCAACTGTGCGCTCAAGCGATGTGCTTAGAGGAAATGCTCGCATGTCAGCCGATTGAGCAAGGATGCCTGTACTACGGCGAAACAAAGCGGCGCGAGTACGTTGATTTGACCGATGAACTACGCGATACAGCGCGTAAGATGTTCGCCGAAATGCATGAGTATTTCAGGCGTGGCTATACCCCTCGCGTCAAGCCGGGCAGGTCCTGCAGAGCCTGCTCGCTGTGCGATATATGCATACCGAAACTGCCGGTCGAACACAGCGTCCGGAAGTACATTAAAGACATGATGGAGGACATACCCGGCGTATGAGAAAGCTGCTGAATACGCTTTATGTCACCTCGCAGGACGCGTTTTTGGCGTTGGATGGCGAAACGGTCGCGATACGTCGCGAAGGCGAAAGACCGGCTCATATTCCTCTGCACAACTTAGAGGGCATTGTTACATTCGGTTACACAGGCGCAAGCCCGGCACTCATGGGCGCGTGCGCGGAGCGCGGAATCGCGTTGAGCTTTATATCCCCGTCCGGTAAATTTCTGGCGGAGATCTGCGGCAACCCTCAAGGCAACGTTATACTCCGGCGCACTCAATACCGTACGGCCGACGATGAGTCCGGCAGCGCCGCAATAGCGAAAAACATACTGACGGGCAAGCTGTATAACAGCCGCGGGGTCTTGGACAGAGCGGTGCGCGACCACGAAGCGCGAATTGACGCGAAACAAGTGAAAAATGCCGCCCGCTATATCTCCGAGGCGTTGAAGCCATTAAGGGAGGCAACTACGCTCGGTATTCTACGCGGAGTTGAGGGTGAGGCGGCAATGCGATACTTTGATGTGTTTGATGAGCTGATTCTGCAAAGCAAAAACGACTTTGCTTTCAGCGGACGCAATCGCCGCCCGCCCACGGACAAAGTAAACGCGATGCTCTCCTTCGCGTACACAATGCTGGCTAACGAATGCGCGGCGGCGCTGCGAAGCGTGGGGCTTGACCCGTATGTAGGTTTCCTGCACCGTGATAGGCCGGGGCGAAAATCGCTTGCTCTCGATTTGATGGAGGAACTCCGGGCTGTGTTCGCGGATCGCTTTGTGCTGACGCTCATTAACACCCGGCAAGTTGGGGCTTCGGATTTCCACATTCAGGAAAATGGCGCGGTAAAACTGAGAGACGACGCCCGCAGAAATTTTCTTACCGCGTGGCAGAACCGAAAAAAGGAGGAACTCCAGCACCCATTCCTGTGCGAGAAAATCAACTGGGGGCTTGTGCCGTATGCTCAAGCGCTGTTATTGGCAAGGCATCTGCGCGGCGACCTTGAAGAGTATCCGCCGTTCCTGTGGAAGTAAATATCATACGTTACCGGAGGTTCGGAAAGTGTTAGTTCTTATTACATATGACGTAAATACGGAAACCCCGACCGGGCGCAAGCGGCTCAGGCAAGTTTCAAAGATGTGTGTCAACTACGGGCAGCGTGTGCAAAACTCCGTATTTGAGTGCGCAGTGGACGCAACCCAGTTGACGACTGTAAGAAGCAAATTGCTCAAATTGATTGACACGGAAACGGACAGTCTGCGGTTTTATCTGCTGGGCAATAACTACAAGGACAAGGTGGAACACTACGGAGCAAAGCCCTCTTTTGACGTTACAGACCCGCTGATTATATGAAAAGGAAATTTCAGAAGCTGTACCTGAAAGGTATGGAAAATCCGGCATAGCTCCGCCGGCGGCGCGAAACCCAAGTAAACATAAAAACTAGAGGTTTTCGCGCCGTCCTGCAGGCGAAAATTGATGGCTTTTTCAAAAAATCAGCGCAATATACTTGACGTCAGCCTCGTAATGCGGTAATATGACCAAGGGCTGAGAGTTTTGGGATAGGCAAACTGTCAGTTTTTGCAGTCGCTCCCCTCGCGGGGAGCGTGGATTGAAACATGGTACAGCCCCGCGCTAATTGACGGAGATAAAGTCGCTCCCCTCGCGGGGAGCGTGGATTGAAACCAGCGAGCCGCGTAGTACGCGCCACGCGTGACTGGTCGCTCACCTCGCGGGGAGCGTGGATTGAAACCGATTTTGAAGACGAAGCCCCTGGACCAGCTTATGTCGCTCCCCTCGCGGGGAGCGTGGATTGAAACCTCAGGTGGGCCTTTCCGGCGGCGTTCTGCTGCTGTCGCTCCCCTCGCGGGGAGCGTGGA
>JAITKI010000126.1 GCA_031278515.1 Oscillospiraceae bacterium
CGGCCAGCGAGCCGCGCTGTTTGTACGTACTCGCGCGGAACCGCGACACCCCGGCGATGGAAAACGCGAAATCGTCGTCTCCGGCGCTTATCAGGCGCGATATATCCCGGCCCGCTATATCGTAGAGGTTGCGTATCAGCACTTCCGCGGCCTCCGGCATAATCATATCGCTGCCCTGGGGCGATATGACGCCTTTGTTCTTGTACGCCACCGGCGATCCGGCTATGACGAACACGTCGGTCACGCCGCTGTCCACGGCCGCTTTTAATATCTCGTCTATGTGCTGCACCTCAATCCCCCCGGGCGGCGGCAACCTGCGCGCCGCTATTCATCGGTGCCTCCCCACAGATCGAGAGTTCCGTCCGGAATCCACTCGTCTGTTTCCGTCACGCGCCATGAGATTATGGCGGGCCGCCCCTCTCCGGAGGATAAGACCACCTCAAGAGCGCTCCTGGAACTGACCTCCACCGAATACCTGTAATACTCGGCGCCGGTTTCCCCATATATCTCGACTTCGGAATAATCGCCGGCCGCGACGCGCTCGTATATCCGCGACGCCTCGTAATCGGCCTCGTAGTAGTCCGTCACGGCGTCGGCGGAGCGCCGCGCCAGCGCGTACTGCGAGTTGGCGCTGAGCAGAGACAGCGCCGCGAGTACTGTCAGACTGAGTATGGCAAACAGCATGATTATCGACGCGCTCCCTATATTCAGCCCCATCTGACGCGGGCTGCGTTCCTTGTTATTCACCGGCTCCCACCGCCTTTACCGTTATGCCGTATATCTTCCCGGCGGCCTCCGTCTCGGGTTCAGAGGCGGGCGCGAGCAGTCCGGAGCGCTCAAACACGGCTATCTCCGCCTCCGCGCCGCCCAGATCGCCGACTTCCAGAACATACGCGGCGCGGCCGCCGAGTAGTGTTGAATCAAGTAACGGGTCTATCGTCTCATTCCAGTTCTCGTCATAATAGACAGACAGCAGACCGTCGCGCAGCCAGCTGTGACCCTCGCCGTACGCGCCGCGCATTTTGTCAAGATCGCCGCCGTACGCCTTGTACAGCTCCGCGGCCGACGACGCGAGGAACACGCTCTTGCTGAGCGCCTCGCTGTCCCGCGTGCGGAACTTCGCCCCCACGAATATCTGTACGCAGATGGCCGCGCAAAACGCGAACAGCAGCAGCGCTATCACGAGCTCCAGCAGAAACAATCCCGTTTTCGTTCCCGATTTCTTCATAGCCTCGTTCTCCAGTCCTCATTAAAAGGCGCCCGGCGCCTTCTAAACACTGCGTAAACTCAAATACGCGCTCGCGCGGCCGCCGCCCGTGCCGACGCAGCTCACCGAAATCAGCCCGTCGTCCGTGAGTTCCACATCAAGGCTTTCGACCGCCAGTATCTCCAGTCCGGCCTCCGGCGTGAACTCAAAACTCTCGTCGGCGTACAGTTCTTTAACGAAGCCGTCGTGGAAGTATACAGCCGTTATATAGCCGACGCCGTCGTACTCCTCGCGGAGCATCAGCGCCGGGACTCCCCCCACGTCGCCGATGTACACGGCGCCGCCCGCGCTGTCGTAGTGGCGCACCTTCATGGATATGTAGCTAAGGCACGTATCCTCGGAGTAGTGGTTTTCCACAGTGTCCTTTATGCCCTGATACGCCTGCGCGCCTGTCATCAACACCATGAGCATCGCGAGCGCGAACGCGCCGAACAGCACGAGGGCAAAAACGGCGTCAGCCGTGTGAATGTAGCGTCTCAAGGCCCCACCTCGCCGTCGCCGACCGGCAGAACGTCGAAATTCGGCATGATATTCGACCCGAATATATCATAAAAAACGCGGAACTTGCTCTCGTCTATCACGACGCCGTAATTTTGCGTTATATAATCTATGCTCTCGGGATAGCTGCCCTCGATGGCGTAACAGCTTACCACCGCGCGCCTTATATTATTGCGGAGCATCTCAAGCTGCTCCGTCCTGCTCGCGTCGTCAGTCGAGTTCAGACCGCCAAGCAGTATCGCCGCAATCGCCGCAAACAGCGCGACGGCCAACCCGTACGTCTTGAGCGCGCCCAGCGCCGCGCCGGCAAATCTCGCCCGGTCCATGACCGCCTCCCTATATCGCCGACATGACGCCGGCCAGCGGCAGCATGACGGACAGCAGCAACAGCCCCACGAGCACCGACATTATTATGACAAGCGTCGGCTCGATCCTCCCTATGAACGCCTCCAGCCTCTCATTCGCGTCGTCGCCGCTGCGGGACGCTATCTCATCCATGACGGTATCCGCGCAGCCCGTGCGGACGCCTATGGCGAGCATACGGTTATACAGCGTCGAGAAAATGCCCGTCTCCTCGACGCACTGGGCGAAGCCCGTCCCCTTGGCGGCGAGCTCCGCGCTCGCGGTTATCCTTTGCGCCACAGCCTGATCCTCCGTGAGACGGCCCGCCATCAGCAGTGATTCGTCGGTGTCCATACCGCTCGACATCGTCATGGCCATGACGCTCGAAAAGCGCGCGCGGCGCATGGCCGCTCCCAACGCGCCGCCCATAAACACCCGTTTGAGCAGCCGCTTCACCTTTGAGCGGAACGCGACGATGAGCGCGGCTATGACGGCAATTGCTATGACTATCAATATCCAGTTGGCGCCCAGCCACATGCCCAGACGCATGGCGGCGGTCGCCGGGCCGGACATCTGCGCGCCGAGCTGCTCGTACACATCGTAGAATATCGGGAGTACTTTTACTATGAAAATGACCAGCACGAACAGCAGTACCGCCAGCAGCATCGCGGGGTATGTGACGGCGCTGCGTATATTCTTGGATATGTGTTCCTGCCTGTCGTAGTAGCGTGAGAGCGACAGCAGAGTCTCGTCGAGCTTGCCCGTCTTCTCGCCGACCTCGATCATATCAACCATGTAACCGGGGAACTGTCCGTTGGCGCGCAGGGCCGCAGAGAGCGGTTCGCCGAGTTCAAGCGTGTCGTAAATGGCGGTGACACGCTCTCGCCGGACGCCGTCGCGTTCCTCCTGGGCAAACATGGAGACACCCTCCTGCGTGGATATGCCCGCCTGCATCGCCAAATGCAGCGACATGCAAAAAGACGATATGTACTGCAACGAAAATTGTTTCATCTGATGTAAACCCCTTTTAGCGTTAGAATATTTTCGTTTGTAGCGATTTTCGCTCTCCCGTCCTTTTCGGCGTAGGCGAAAAGAATTTTTGCACAAGAGTGCGTGAAGTCATTCGACTTCGCGGGGCCCCCTATTATAACGGAGCAAAAATTACCACATTTCGCATTTTTCGGAGATTTATTCCCCGGAAAATGCTCTTTGCGAGTCGCGCGCGGCGAGAGCCAAACTCCCGCGACTCGTTTGTGATGGCGAAGCCATCACAAACGAAATGATTCGCGTTAGTAGTAGTATTTCGCCGAGTAGTTCTTGCCGTCTCCTATATACTTCATAACTTCCGCGCTCTGCTTACCGGAGGACGCGAACGTCGGGTCCATCAGTTTCCAGCTCTTGCCGTCAAATTCTATCATGTCGTTTACCCAGCCCGTCTCTTTTGTGTAGACCGTTATCCACGCGTGGTACGTCGCGCCGGCGTATCCCACGACGAGCTTCGCCGGGATTTTCTGCGACCGCAGCATTGCCGTCATCATCGACGCGTAATCAAAGCAGATGCCTTTTTTTGCTTCCCACACGGCGTCAAGCACCGGCAGATATCCGCTCTGGACGCTCGCCGCCTTCGCCTTGTCGTACGTGAATCCATTCACCACGTAGTCGTACACGGCCTTTATCTTGTCGATGTCCTTTTCCGCCCCGGCCTTCTTCAGTATCTCGGGCGTCGCCGTGACGCACTTTGTCTTGTCGGTGAAGTCCACGAACTGATTAGGCGCCAGAAACGGCGCGAACTCGTCCTTGAGCTTGACGCTGAGATTGCCGGAGTAGGCCGTAGAGTATTTGGAACCGCTCGTGTTGACATACACGCCCAACCCGTAGCTCCCGTCGCCCTCGGAGAGCGGATACGCCTCAAAGTTGCCCTTGTTATTTATATCGTATGTATATTGCGTTCCTTTAGGGCTCTTGATAATAGTTTTCGTCCGCGCCGAACCGCCGCCGACGTATGCCACCTTGACATAGCCGTCGGCCGTATTCGTAGTGTTGACCTTTGCCTTTTCGTTGCCGATTATTGTGTCCGCCGCAAGCGCGGCGCGCGGCGCCGACATAAACACCGACAGCGCCAAAAGCGCCCCCGCAAACAGTCCGGCGCGGCGCAGCGCGACGATCCCGCGCCCGTTCATTCCGGTATAATACATCAAACCGCATCGCCTCCTATTGTTTTTGCGCGCAGTGCGCGCGTTGTAAGTATTATACGCCGCGCCGCCCGGTTTTTCAAGAGGTTTTTCGACGTCAATTGTTACAAAATTTTGACAAAAATTCTTGTATTTTATGACATGTGTCAAAATTACGCCCTCTTTCGCGAAATTATTCGGGTGCGGGCATGTCCGGATACGGGCGCGTCCGCCGCGGCGGACGCGCCCGTATCTCACCTCGGGTAGAGGAGAAAAATCAATATGAGACTCGGCAGCAGAATACACAGGCCCGCCGCCAGGAGCGGGAGCGTCATACCCTTCCACGCGGCTTTGTTGGCGACAGCCCTGAACCGAAACGTCAGGCCCGCCAGCGCTAAAAACGCCGCGCCGATAAAAAACGCTATTATGGAGATTGCGAACGCCATGATTGCGACCATGCCTTTCGTCTTACTTCGGACACAAAACGACCATGAAAAGGCATGGGCATAATGTGCATGTTCCGCCTGCCCGCCCCGGCGGGCAAAACGCGATTTCAGCATAAGGGCGGACACGTCCTGAACCTTACGACCCGGCGCCGCCTTCCCTGATGGCGGCCTGCGCGGCGGAGAGACGCGCGATAGGCGCCCTGAACGGGGAGCAGCTGACATAGTCCATGCCCGCGCCGTGGCAGAATTCAACGGACGACGGGTCGCCGCCGTGCTCGCCGCATATCCCCACTTTCAAGTCCGGACGCGACGACCTGCCGAGCGCCACGCCCATCTCAATGAGCTTGCCCACGCCCTCGCGGTCTATGCGGGCGAACGGGTCGGACTCGAGTATTTTATTCGAGTAGTACGCGTCTAAGAATTTACCGGCGTCGTCGCGGGAGAAGCCGAACGTCATCTGCGTGAGATCGTTCGTGCCGAAAGAAAAGAAATCCGCCTCGCGCGCTATCGCGTCCGCGGTCAGCGCCGCCCTCGGTATCTCTATCATCGTGCCTACTTTATAGCGCAGCTCGACGCCCGCCTCGGCTATGATGGCGTCCGCCGTGCTCGTCACTATTTCCTTGACATACGTGAATTCCTTGACCTCACCGACGAGCGGGATCATGATTTCGGGCTCGATATTCCACTCCGGATGCGCCCTGCCGACGCTTATCGCCGCCTTGACGACGGCCCGTGTCTGCATGGCGGCTATCTCGGGATATGTCACAGCGAGACGGCAGCCCCTGTGTCCCATCATCGGATTGACCTCGTGGAGCGCGGAGATTATCGACTTTATCTCGGTCACGGTCTTGTTTTGCGACGCCGCGAGCAGCTCGATGTCTCGCTCCTCAGAGGGCAGGAACTCATGGAGCGGCGGATCGAGGAAACGTATGGTTACGGGCAGATCGCCCATAACCTCATATATGCCCTCAAAGTCGCCCTGCTGCATGGGTTCAAGTTTTTCCAGCGCCTTTTGTCGCTGCTGCGGCGTATCGGCGCAGATCATCTCGCGTATCGCGGGTATTCTGCTCTCCTCAAAGAACATGTGTTCCGTGCGGCACAGCCCTATGCCCTCCGCGCCGAATTTGCGCGCCTGCGCGGCGTCGTGCGGCGTATCGGCGTTTGCGCGGACGCCAAGGCGCCTGTGCTTGTCGGCCCAGTCCATTATGCGTCCGAACTGCCCGCCTATCACGGCTTCGGTCGTCGGAATCGCCTCGCCGTAGATGTTGCCCGTGGCGCCGTCGAGGCTTATCCAGTCGCCTTCGGCATATACCCTGCCGCCCAGCTCAAACCGCTTGTTTTCCTCATCTATCCTTATTGCGCCGCACCCGGCGACGCAGCACGTCCCCATACCGCGCGCCACGACGGCGGCGTGCGAGGTCATGCCGCCGCGAACCGTGAGGATGCCCCGGGCCGCAGCCATGCCTTCTATGTCCTCCGGCGACGTCTCCAGCCGCACGAGAATCACCTTTTCCCCGTTTTCCGCCCACTTCTTAGCGTCGCCGGCCGTGAAAACCACGCGGCCGGCCGCCGCGCCGGGAGACGCGGCAAGGGCGGAACCGACAGGCGACGCCTTTTTAAGCGCTCCGGGGTCGAATTGCGGGTGCAGCAGCGCGTCGAGTGATTTGGCGTCTATCATCAGGAGCGCCTCGCTCTCGGTCAGAGCGCCCTCGTCTACGAGGTCGCAGGCGATCTTGAGCGCCGCGGCGGCCGTGCGCTTCCCGTTGCGCGTCTGGAGCATAAAGAGCTTGCCGTCCTCTATGGTGAACTCCATATCCTGCATGTCGCGGTAGTGCTTTTCCAGCATGTCGCATATTTTCACAAAATCGGCGTACGCCTCGGGCATCAGCCCGGAGAGGGTGTCTATCGGCTGCGGCGTGCGTATACCGGCCACGACGTCCTCGCCCTGAGCGTTCATGAGGAATTCGCCGAACAGCTTTTTTTCGCCCGTCGCCGGATTGCGCGTGAACGCGACGCCGGTGCCGGATGTGTCGCCGAGATTGCCGAACACCATCTCCTGCACGTTGACGGCCGTACCCCATGAGCCGGGGATGTCGTTCATGCGGCGGTAGACTATGGCGCGCGGGTTATTCCACGAGCGAAAGACGGCCTTCACAGCGCCTATGAGCTGTTCGCGCGGCTCTGTTGGAAATTCCGACCCCACGCGCGCCATGTATTCGGCCTTGAACTGCGCGGCGAGTTCTTTCAGGTCGCCGGCGGACAGTTCCACATCCTGCGTGACGCCGCGCGCGGCCTTCATCTTGTCGATTAGCTCCTCGAAATACTTTTTTCCGACATCCATCACAACATCGGAGTACATCTGTATAAAGCGCCTGTAGCAGTCGTATGCCCAGCGCGGATTTCCGGAGCGCGCGGCGAGCGATTCCACGACGTCTTCATTGAGGCCGAGATTGAGTATCGTGTCCATCATGCCCGGCATACTCGCGCGCGCTCCGGAGCGGACCGACACAAGCAGCGGGTTTTCCGCGCTTCCCAGCTTCTTGCCTGTCAGCTGTTCAAGAACGCCGAGATAGCCGATGATCTCGTCGATGATCTCGGGACTTATGCGCTCCCCGTCGTCGTAATATCTCGTACACGCTTCGGTTGTGATTGTAAATCCTTTCGGGACGGGCATCCCGAGAACGGTCATTTCAGCGAGGTTCGCGCCCTTCCCGCCGAGCAGAGACTTCATGCCGCCGCTGCCCTCGGAAAACAAATAGACGTATTTGGTGCCCACGATTTATTTCCTCCAAGTGAACATTTTATGATGTATACAGCGAGTAAAACACGCTGAAGGTTTTCTCCATGCCGTCGGCGAACGGCGTGTACTCAAAATCAAACGATCGGGCAAATTTCTCGCCGCTGCACAGTTCGTCCTCCGTCAGGGGAAACGGCAGGGGGATATTCTGGTCGATTACCTCCCGTACCGTCACCTCGTGCGAGAGGAACGGACCGCCGTTACAGCGCTCGAAATCCGACATGAGCCGTCCGTACGTCACGCGCTCCGGAGCGGAGAGGTTGAACGTTTCGTTATACGCGCGGCTGTCGCCCGCGCATAGCAGCGCGGCGTTGGCGACGTCCACAACGTAGACGAAGCTGAACCGCGCCGTCGCGTCCGTGGGGATGGGTACGTCGTGGCGGCGCGCTATCATCTCGATGAAATACGATTCGCGCGGCGCGTAGTTAAACGGCCCGTATATGAACGTGGGGCGCAAAACGGTGTACGGGACGCCCGCCTCGGCGCACGTCTCGGCCAGCTCGCGCTCCAGGCGCAGTTTGCCCGCGATGTAATCCGAAACCGCGTCCCCGCCCAAAGCGGATACGACGGGTGAACTCTCGTCCTTGACGCCGTGATCGCCCGGTTCGTACACACTCGTCGTGCTGAAATAGACATACTGCCCAAAGCGGCCCGCCAGCGCCTTGCAGACGGCGCGTATCTCGCCGGTGTTGTACGCGCAGAAATCCACTATCGCGTCGAATTTGACGTCCGGGATTACGCGGGCGAGCCGCAGGGCGTCGTGCCTGTCGCACTTGTATTGCTTGACGTTGTCGAGATTGAGCGGGAAATTGCCCCTGTTGACAACATGCAGCTCGATTTCGCTGTTGCGTGAGGCAGTGATCGAAAATACGCGTCCCACAAAGACGCTCCCGCCTATGGCCAGAATCCGCTTTGCCATTGATATTCCGCCTCGCTCTCATTCATATTGCGTCGGCAGGGAGCGCAGATATTCGTCAGCGATGCCCTGCCGCACCTGTTCGCCGTGCGTCGTGAGAAACCAATCGTCCGTAGCGGCGAGGTTCTGCCGGCGCAGCTCGTCCGCAATCAGCGCGCATACCTCCGCCACGCGCCGCTTGACGGTATCGACCGCGGTACCCGCCAGCGCCGCGCGCCTGAGAAGCGCTCCCGTCTCCGCGCCCAGGATCGGAAGCTCCGTCATCGCCCTGTACGTCCACTTATAATACGGGCGGAAGACGCGGTTGAGCAGGAACACCATCGCCTCCGCGCTCTCGATGAACCTCGCGACTGTGGCGTACGCGGTGACGATGTCGCCGCGCCGGGCGCATCTTTCCAGATTATACTGGCCTGTCTGCGCGAGCGACATGCAGCGCGCCGCTATCTTCTTCAGCCGCAGATCCTCAGGGTAATACCCCAGAAGGTAGTCGCGCACAGCCGTGAACTCGCCGGCGCCGTCAATGAAGACTTCGCCGTTCACCGCCATCGCAAAATTTTCATCCGGCACGGCGCGCCACTGCCCTATCGTCTCCGGGCCGCGCGCAAAGCCGACGAGTGATTTGTAAAAGTCGCCGCACGTCGTCACGCCTATACGCGCGCCGTATTCCGAGCGCTTCCGTCCGAACGCGGGGGGGTGTTTCGCGAAAAGGCGTCTCTTCCATTCGGAGAGCTCCGGCGCGCGCCCGGCGTCGGCCTCCGGCAGCCAGATGAAGAAATCAATACCCCAGTCGTGGTCGCGCGATATCTCGTCGTCGTATCCGAAGCACTCGGAGCCGTTCCCGACGAGTCCGGCGGCCGCGCGCCCGGCAAGTTCCGGGTGGTCGCGCCGCAGCGCGGGCAGCGCCGTGTTGAAAAAGTACGTCCTGGCGAGCTCGAGTCCCCGGATAAAGTCGCCGCCCATCAGTTCTGCGCGCTACCCGCGTCGGCGAGAGTGTCCAGAAATTCGCGGTACGCCAGCGCCCGCTCGCTGTCACGCCCGAATATGCGCTCGACCGCGTCCAGCGCCGAGCGCTGGTGCGCGACGGCATCCTCGCGGCGGCCCAGCGCGTTGTACACAGAAGCCAGATTTCGCTCTGTCGCGGCGTAGTCCGCGTTTTTTCCGAAGAACCGCTCGGTCAGTTCGAGCGCCTGCGTAAACGCCTCCAGCGAGCTCTCGTAATTGCGCTTGCGGAAGAGTATGGCGCCGAGCGTCGTCAGCGCGGCGGCGTGGTGTACATTTTCGTCCGGCATCCGGGAATATACGGAAATGGCCTTCAGCGCCAGATCCTCAGCCTCGGCGTCGCGGCCGGCGTTCAGCGCGAGCGCCGCCAGATTGTTGTAGGATGTGGCCACTTCATGCTCCGCGGACGCGGATTTGCTCATGAATTCAAACGCCCGGAGCGCGCAGTCGTAGGCGTCGTCGAGCTTACCCATGTCTTGGTAGGCAAGAGCGAGGTTGTTGAGTACGCTGGCGTACGCGTAGTCGTCCTCGCGCTCGGCCGATTCCAGAAGCTCTTTCGCTTTAAGAAACAGCTCGACGGCGTCGCCGTGTCTGCCCTGTAGGCGGTAAAGTCCCGCGAGGTTGAGCTGGACGGAAGCGTATCCGGGAGTACCCTCCATGCCGAGTTCCTCAAAGATGCGCAGCGCCCGGTCAAACGCCGCCGCGGACTCGTCATAGCGGCTGACGCCCCTGTAGAAGCCGGCGAGCTCGTTATACAGCGACGCGCTGTCGGCGTCCGCGCCGCCCGTCAGGAGAAATTGCGTATCTATCGCGTTTTTGATGGTCGTCTCAACGGCGGCGTTGTCGCCGGATGCGTACAGCCTGTCAAGCGTCTCGAATATGCCGCTCATGCGCGGCGCTCCGCGCACATCGCCGGATTGCAGGAGTCGCACGAGGCGCAGCCGTATGTGAGCTCGAATTCCATGCCGTCGGCGCGCTCTTTTGCCGCGGTCTCGGCTTCGTCGAGGTTCTTGTATCCGTAGAACGCGGCGGAGTTTTCGAGTACGCGCCCGGCAAACGATACGCCCTCGCTCTCCAGCGCGAGGACATGTCGCAGGAGCGCGTCGAGCGTTCTCGCGGAGTACGTGAGCAGTTCGCCGAGCTGATACGTCTCGACGGAGACTACGCCGCCGAAGTCATGAGCCGAGCGGAGCGGACGGCCGGAGCCCGCCACATACGGGTACTTCTCAAAAAGCGCCTCCGTCTGCGCCAGAAGCTTGTCGGAGAGTTCCCCCGCCAAGGCCCGCGCCGATTCGGAGGGTTTTTCAATCTGTGAGAGAAGCTGCTCGTATTTAGACGGTTCCGTCGTCCTCATCATGTGGATATACTTCTCCGAGACCAGGTTCCTGCCGGAGCGCTCCGCGTCCTCCAAATCGCCCAGATACGATTCCGCCGCCTCTTGCGACCACGCGTCGAACTGGCCTCTGCGCATCCCGTCGAAGGTGACGCGGTCGTCTTGGCACGCGGCGCGCGCGCCGCCCTCGTTCACGGTGTGAAACATATTCCATTCGCGCGAGACGATCCGATCAACGGTCTCCGCCGCCGCCAAAGTTTGTGACAACATTGCGGTCTCATTCCTTTCAAATTCATAATGCGCGTGTTTTGCGGCTGCTTGCCCGTCCGTCCGACAGGCGGACAAAAGGCGTTTTTAACGGACGGGAGGCCCCGCTTGTTTCAGCCTTTCGTCCGCAGATAATCTTTTGTCATCTTGACAACCTGACCGCTCAGAAGCGTTATGGCTATGAGGTTCGGCACGGCCATGAGCCCGTTAAACGTGTCGGAAATATCCCAAACAAGCGATAGCCCCGAGGTGCAGCCAAAGAAAATCACAAGAATAAAAATGACCTTGTATACGGCCGTTGATCCGCCTCCGAACAGATACGTCCACGCGCGCTCGCCATAGTAGCTCCAACCAAGAATCGTGGAAAACGCGAACAGCAATACGGCGACTGAAACGAATGGCGCGCCAAAGCTCCCAAACACTGTCTTAAAAGCCTCTTGTGTGAGCCCGATGCCCGTCATTGCCGACGGCAGATCCGCGCCGGACGCTGATATCGCGGCAAGATGCCCTTCGAGACTGAATACTCCGGACGCGAGGATAGACAGCGCTGTAACCGTACAGACGACGATTGTGTCCGCGAAAACCTCAAAGACCCCCCACATCCCCTGCATTATCGGTTCTTTGACGTCGGACGCGCTGTGAACCATGACGCTTGAACCAAGTCCCGCCTCATTGGAGAACACGCCGCGGGATATACCCCGGCGCATCGCCAGGGCAATACCGTAACCGGTAAAGCCGCCGGCCGCCGACCGGAACTTGAACGCCTCTCCGAAGATAAGCTTGAAAGCGTATCCCACATTACCGATATTCGAGAGTATGATAATCAGTCCGCCGATGAGATAGAGCAGCACCATAAACGGCACGATTTTCTCCGTCACCGACGCTATGCGTTTGATGCCGCCGATAATGACGAGCGCCACAAAGATCATGATCACGACGGCGACCGCAGCCTTGACGACCGTAACTCCGCCGAACAGGTATACCTCCGAGAAGTTTGAAAAAAACGCGCCCTGAATCCCGTCCGCAATCGAATTCCCCTGCGACATATTACCGATCCCGAACGACGCCAACATGCAGAAAACCGAGAATACCACAGCGAGCCACTTCACCTTGAGTCCCCGCTCTATGTAGTGCATCGCGCCGCCGACCCACTCGCCCTTATCATTTTTGAAGCGGTACTTTATCCCTAGGGCGTTCTCCGCAAAATTTGTCATCATCCCGAGAAACGCCGAAAGCCACATCCAGAAAACCGCCCCGGGTCCGCCAAGGGCTATCGCCGTGGCGACGCCTACGATATTTCCGGTACCCACCGTCGCCGCAAGCGCCGTACACAACGACTGAAATTGGCTGATCGCGTGCCGGTCGTCCGTTTTCCTTATGTGCCGGTGTCTGAATATCGCGAGAAATGTGGATCGCATCCACAGTCCGAAGCGCGTTACCTGAAAGAATCCCGTGCGAACCGTGAACAGCAGTCCCACAAATATGAAAAACACCAACATCACAGGACCCCAGACAATGCCGTTGAGTTCCCCGTTTATATTTTCTATCGTCCTAATTGCATCCACCGATTTGCTCCCCCCCTACGATATGCGCAATATCCCGCCGCCTAGGTTTCCGCCGGATTGAACTCCTCCTCGCGCCAGTTCCACTCGCGTCCGCCCTTGAATACGTTGGCGTTCATCTCGTTGCTCAGCATGACGAGATTTGCGTCGGGGAAGCGCTTGCACATCCGCAGGAAGAAGTTGCCGGCGTCTTTTGTGGAATCGATAGTCTCCTCCGTCGCGATGAGGTATTCGCGCATGAAGTCCACCGAGCTGTGGTCGAACGGAAGTCCGGGCTTCGCGTGGCCGGGGATGATGACCTCCGGATTGAGGCTGTCGATGAAATCCAAGTCCTCCATCCACAGCTTGCGCTCATCCCGTGAGACCTCGCATGTGAACGGATGCGCCTCGTTGAAAAGGATGTCGCTGCCATAGACCGTCTTGATAGACGGTATCCACACGAGAGAATTATACCTGAGGTCTCCCATGCGGTGCGTGAATATCCGGATTTCCTCGCCCTCGATCCAGAGTGTGTTATCCTCGGGCAGCGGCTCCAGCTCAACGCTCTTCGTGCAGACGTTGAGCCAGCCTATTACCTGCGTCCAGTGGTCGATCTTGTCGAAGAACTGCGTGTTGATTGTGACGCAATCTTCCGGGGGCGCTATGCACCGCACGCCCGGGAACTGCTCCGCTATGTACGCCGTGCCGAAATAGTGGTCGGGGTGGGCGTGCGTGACGTATATGGTGGTGAGTTTTCTGCCGAGCTCGCATATCTCCGCCGCGACGCGGTACGCGTTCGCCCGGGACCACTGCGTGTCTATGAGCACCGCCTCTTCTTTGCCGTATACGATCACCGACGCCACCGAAAAGCCGCTCTCGGAGCTGAAGAACACCTTAGTTGAGAGTTTGCCCTCGCCGTGACTGACATTTCTTACTTCCATCAGACAACCTCCCGCGCCCTTACGCTTCGGGCGGCGTGATGAGGACGACGAGCATCTGGCTGGAGGCGGCGCCGGTGTTTACGACGGATTTCTTCGTGTTCGGGCCGCAGTGGTACGAGTCGCCCGCGTACAGAGTCGTCTTGACCTCGTCGGGCGTGCCGACCTCGCTCTCGAGATACATCTCCCCCTCCACGACATAGTAGACCGTCTCCTTGGCGTTTGAGCCGTAATTGCAGCCGCCGCCCGGCAGAAAGTGGCTCAGGCCCATCGTTATGCCGCCTGAGTTGACGTCCTTCGGGTCGTGCAGACGCGTGGTGCGCACATCGAAGTGTCCGGGGGCCTCGTAATTGTAACTCTCGTTTTTCCGCGTGATCTTGTAACTCATCTCGTCTCAGTTCCTTTCATATCGTATGATTTCCCGGGCGCGAAAACAACGGCGCCGTACCATGCCTCTTGCGGCGGAAACGCGCGCGCGGGCGCGGCTCGCGCCGTGACGTACCCGTCCGGCCGCCGCGTTTCGACTTCATGTCGATACGCAGTATATCACAAGGCTCCGCATTGTTCAAGCACCCCGAGTTGAATGTTTTGTTGGATTGGCGTTTGTTATGCAAAACTCGTTGTTTGGCGGTCGGCTTCGTCGGACGCAAGCCCAACAGTATGTCCGCGTCGCGCGCCACACTAAATTCGCACACTCGAACAATGCGTGTACAAACCTGCCGATATATTGCAAAAATCTGCAAATCCGCCTAAAAACAGACCAAAGTTAAGAAGTTTCTAAAAAAGTATACATTTTTAACCAGGTCACAGTGCTGGCAAAACCGCGAAATCGACGCCCTCTAGCGTTCTGTGTAGCCCGCCCACAAATGCGCTCTGAGACGCGCTTTCCCGAGTATT
>JAITKI010000007.1 GCA_031278515.1 Oscillospiraceae bacterium
CCCACGGGCCTTGCGCCCACCAGGGAACACGCCCAGCACCGGAACCGATACCCCCCGTCCGGCTTCCCCATGGCCAACTCCCTGGCCGACCCCAGATCTTTCGGCATCCCCTCCACCTCGAAGGCGAAGCCGGCCTTGCGGCCGAAACCCTCGCGCATCCGGCGCTCCGAGAGGGCTATGGCCAAAAGCGAGACGACCAACCCGACCCACTGCCTGCCCAGCTTCTCCGCCGCCTCCATGGCCGTGCCGCAACCGCAGAAAGGATCCAGCACCACGTCGCCCGCGTTAGAGGAAACCCCGATGATCCTCTCCAAAAGCGCCAAGGGCTTTTGCGTAGGGAAACCAAGCTTTTCCTTGGCGTTCCGGGACAACGGGGGTATATCCAGTATTATGTCCTGCACCGGGGCCCCACGCGTTTCGTCCAGGTACCTTTTTAAACCCGGGACCTTGCCCTTCGGGGGCCAATAAATCCTGCCGATGGAATCCAAATAATCCAGCGCCGCAAGCGGGTTTTCGGGCACGCCCGGATCATTGAGGAAACTTCGCCTTATGGCCCAGTGGTTGCCCCTCTCGTTGGGGTCTATCCCCCGCCACGGCTTGCCCGAGTCCCCAGCCCTTGTTCCCGCCGCCATTAAATCGCCTACCCGGAAAACCCGCCCATTTTCCCTATGCTTAAAAAACTTCCTTAGGTAACCCTCAGAATACCCGGTATATGCCTTATTCCACGTATACTTATCCGACATCGTGTAATAAAGGATATAGTCCTGTATCCGGCCCCAACCTTTGGTGTCGCTATGCGCGCTGGTCCTTTTCCAGATGACACAGTTCCTGAAATTCCTAACGCCAAATATCGAATCCATGACGACTTTCAAATAGTGCCCCGCCGAGGGATCGCAATGCAAATATACGCTCCCCGTGTTTTTCAGCACCCTTCTCAGCTCGAACAGCCTCGCCGCCATCATCACCAGGTACGCGGACAAACCGTCGTTTCCCCCGACGGCCCCGATTGACCCCAACAGCCCCTTCATCCCATGGCCATGATTACGCCCAATGTCATCAAGGACCGCTACCGTTTCCGGCGTCCACTGCCAGGTGTCATCGAAAGCCTTTACTTGCGCGTCGGAACCCACGTACGCGTTATATACCCTCTGGGAGTTGAACGGCGGATCCAAATATATCAAATCAACGGAATTGTCCTTGACGCTCCCGCGAAGGATCTCTAAATTATCCCCAAAATATAGTTTCCTTATGGTCACGGATCACTCTTTCGCAAGGCCAAAAATAAGGCCAGGACAATCTCAAGGACTTCGGCCCGCCGGGCCGAAGTCCTTGCCGGCCCCGTCAAGCCTCCCCCGCGCCCCCGGCGGGGGCGTTAACCCCGGGCCGGGCAAACCCGGCGGGGTATCGTCGGGGAAGGGGGCCCCCCACGTCAAAGGCGAAGCCTTCCTTGCGGCCGTAGCCCTCGCGCATGCGGCGCCCCGGGAGGGCTATTGACGTATCGGCTTGCCGGGGATTATCCCCTGCCGAATCTCACGTTAAACGAGCCGCCGGACGCAAAGCCGCCCGGACATTACGGACGTATGCGGCGGGCGTATCCTCGCGAACACCGCCCCGCGTTTTACCCCAAAATGCTTCCGTCCGAAACGCCGTTCCCTCACCTGCGGGAGATTGACGAAGCGGCGCGGAGCGGAACGGCGGCGATTCAAGACCGCGAAATCGCGAGGGAAATGTTTTCCCCCCGAACCCCCACGCCACGCGGCGGCAAACGGTATCCGACAACCCGGATGCCGCTTGCCGCCGTGTCCGTTTACGATTGCGCCGACAAACGCAACCGTACCCACCCTAAGACCGCCTCATAATCAAGCGACCTGTCAGCGATACCAAGCCCAAGCGCGACAAGTTCCTTTCGCGTATGCGAAATCGCAACGTCATTCAAACGCAAAATTGTGAGCAACGAAGTTACGGCGGCGCGTTTGTTGCCGTCAACGAATGGGTGATTGGCACAGACGCTGAAAGCCAGCCGTGCCGCCATTTCAATAACGCCGGGGTAAAGTTCCTCGCCGTCGAATGTCCGATAACGATTCAAAACGGCGGATTCCAAAAGCCCTTTGTCACGCAAGCCGTCGCTCCCGCCCGTTGCCGCAATCAGTTTTGGGTTAGTGTGATTATTACGTCAACGGTCAGAACGATCATCGTGCAAGTTCCCTTAACGCTTCGAGATTTTCGCCAATGACACTATCGGCCGCCGTACCGATAAATTTTTGTCTTGCGGCTTGAATTTCATCGTACTCTGAAAAACTCAAAACCATATAGCAAGGAACGCGGTGCAATGGCCATCTACCGTTTGAGCATCAAAATCATTTCGCGCGGCAAAATCCCGCTGAAAGCGTGGCGGGATGAGCGCGAGGCGCTTCTGCGCGAAAAGTGTGGGCTGGATACGGAGTACCGGCTTCTCAAAGACGAAATCCGCGATGCGGAGATTAAATTGTAAAATATTTATGAGCCATCTCCTGCCCCCAAAATAATCCTTGACAATACAGTCCGAACCGTTTCGTTACGCGCAGAACCGGTGATTGCCGATAACCAGTATGAGCGGGCGCGACCATATCCATTTGCTTGTGGCTGTGACGGGGTTGAAATAGTATATCGCCCCGCCCGCGGGATCGACGCCGTTCAGCGCGTCGCGCGCCGCGGCGTACGCGCTGTCGGCGACGGGTTCGTCGAACTGCCCGTCGTCAATGCAGCTAAACGCCCCCGACTGATATATAACACCCGATATCGTATTCGGAAACGACGGGTGCTCCACCCTGTTCAGCACGACGGCGCCCACCGCCACCTGGCCCCTGTACGGCTCGCCGCGCGCCTCCGCCGATATGAGGCGCGCCAACAGCGCGGCGTCGTTCGACTGCGCCGTGGGCGCCGACGCCGCGGATATGCCCAGCGCCTTGAGCGTCGCGGCGCCGGCTATTCCGTCCGCGCGCAATCCGTTTTTGCTCTGAAAACGCTTTACGGCGTCCTCCGTGCCGCGGCCGTATATGCCGTCCGCCGCGCCGGAGTAGTAGCCCCACTCCGACAGTTTCCGCTGTATCTGCCCGACTGCGCCCCCCGTCGAGCCGCGCCGGTAATCGGCGGCCCCGGCCGGTTGCGCGCCTTGCGTGAATACTATGACCGCAATACTTACCGCAATCAGCGCCGCCGCTGACAGCGCGAGTTTCCTTTTGCCTTTCACGAGTATCCCCCCAAAACCACATTATCACCGAATATTCTGCCTCCGAACGCGTCTGTTTATCCATATGTGAATCATTTCGTTTGCGATGGCTTCGCCATCACAAACGAGTTGCGGTGAAGCTTGGAAATCTTGACACAGCCCTCGGCGCCGTGCTAATATTAATCGTGGTTTTTGACGCTCGAACCACATACGTCAATCCGGCGTGTGCGGCGACGCAGTCGCCGCGAATTAAACCATTCCGATCGGAGGCTTGTCATAATTTGAAGCTGTTTAACACGCTGACGATGCAAAAGGAGGAATTCGTTCCGATCGAGCCGGGCAAGGTCCGGATGTATTCGTGCGGGCCGACTGTCTACAACTACATACACATAGGCAACGCACGTCCCATGATCGTGTTCGACGCACTCCGGCGCTACCTCGAATACAGCGGCTGCGAAGTGACTTTCGTCCAGAATTTCACCGACATCGACGACAAAATAATCTCCGCAGCGGAGAGCGAGGGTATTCCCAGCAGCCGATACGCCGAGCGGTTCATATCGGAATATTTTACCGACGCGCGCGCGCTTGGCGTCCGCGATGCCACAGTCCATCCCAGAGCCACGGAGAACATCGCGGAGATCATAGCCACCATCGGCGCGCTCATGGACAGGGGTTACGCGTATCAAAGCGAGGGGGGCGTGTATTTCCGCACGGATAAATTCGACGGATACGGCAAGCTGTCCCACCAGCCGCGTGAGCGGCTTCTCGCGGGCGCGCGCGTGGAAGCTTCGGAGGCCAAGATGAACGCTATGGATTTTGCGCTCTGGAAGACCGCGAAGCCCGGCGAACCGTCATGGGAATCGCCGTGGGGCGCGGGCAGACCCGGCTGGCACATCGAGTGCTCCGCGATGTCGTGCAAATACCTGGGGCAGCCGTTTGACATACATTGCGGAGGACAGGACCTCATCTTCCCGCACCACGAAAACGAGATAGCGCAGTCGGAGGGCGCAAGCGGGCGTCCCTTCGTCCGTTACTGGCTCCACAACGGCTTTATATCCATAGACAGCAAGAAAATGTCAAAGTCGCTGGGCAATTTCTTCACCGTGCGGGAGGCGGCGGCGGAGTACGGCTACGGCAGCATACGGATGTTTATACTGATGAGTCACTACCGCAGCCCTCTCAACTATTCCGGCGACATACTCGAGCAGGCGGGAAACGCGCTCGCCAGACTCGAAACGGCCCGCGAGCATTACGAATTTCTGACCGAAAGCGGGAGCGGCGGAGACCCGGACGCGTCCGAGCGCGAATTCATTGATTCCCTCGGCAAATACCGCGAGAGGTTCACGGACGCCCTGGACGACGACTTCAACACCGCCGACGCGATGGCGGTGTTGTTCGAGCTTGTGCGCGACGGCAACACGGCGACATCCTCGGGACGCGCGCCGTCGAAGGCGCTCGCCCGCGCGCTCTTGGCGGCGTTCGACGAGCTGGAGGGCGTGCTCGGCGTCGTGCGCCGTTCAAATCGCGGCGGCGACGCTGAGATTGAGGCCATGATAGCGGCGAGACAGGAGGCCAGGGCCGCAAAAAACTGGACGGAGGCTGATAAGATCAGAGACAGACTGAAAGACATGGGCGTCGTCGTCGAGGACACGCCGAGCGGCGTCAAGTGGAAAAAATCTTAAGCGCCGCTGCGCCGCACTGGCTGCCCGACCGGATTCGCCCGCCGGATGAGGACGCCGCGCGCGAATCAGAACGGCGCTGGAACACCGTCGCCAAGCCGCTCGGCGGTCTCGGGCTCCTGGAAGGGCTCGTCATAAAAATTGCCGGACTGACGGGCAGCGCGGATGTGGACATATCAAGGCGCGCCGTTTTGGTCCTCTGCGCCGATAACGGAGTCGTCAGGGAGGGCGTATCGCAGTCCGGCAGCGAGGTGACTATGATCGTCGCCGGGAACCTCACGCGCGGACTGACGTCCGTGTGCCGCATGGCGTCCGTCGCCGGCGCGGATGTCATACCCGTCGATATGGGGATGGCGACGAGACCATCGTTCGACGGACTTGTCGATTGCCGCGTGTCCGACGGGACGAAAAACATCGCGGAGGGTCCCGCGATGACGCGCGCGGAGGCGGAGTGCGCCGTCGCGCGCGGCGTCGGTCTCGCGCGCGTCTGCGCTGAGCGCGGCTACAAGCTCATAGCCACGGGAGAGATGGGTATCGGCAACACCACGACGTCCGGCGCGATAATATCCGTCATGCTCGGCATTCCGCCGGAGAGCGCGGCGGGACGCGGCGCCGGACTCTCCGACGACGCTCTCGCGCATAAAATCGAGATCGTCAGGCGCGCCATAGCCGTAAACGAACCGGATCCCCTCGATCCCCTTGACGTGCTGCACAAGCTCGGCGGCTTCGATATCGCGGGCTTGGCCGGTGTCTTTCTGGGGGGCGCGATATACAGAATCCCCGTGCTCATCGACGGATTGATCAGCGCCGCAGGCGCGCTGATAGCCGAGCGGCTGCGTCCCGGCGCGTCGTGCGCCATGCTGCCGAGCCACCGCTCCGGAGAGCGCGCGAGCGGCGCCGTACTGAGCGCGCTCGGCCTTGCGCCCGTGATTGACGCCGGGATGAGACTCGGAGAGGGCACGGGCGCGGTGGCCGCTATACCGCTGCTCGACATGGCTCTTGCCGTGTATAACGGCTCGTCGTCGTTTTCGGACATAGGCATAGACGCGTACACCCCGTTCGGGAACACTTGACAAAGAGGCGATACGATGGGTATATTTAAGTCTGCGGCGCTCGCCTTTTCCACGTTCTCCCGAATACCGATGCCTAACGTGCGCTGGTCGGACGGAAATATGCGGTACATGATGTGCGCGTTTCCGCTTGTCGGCGGCGTTATCGGTCTGCTCGTCTGGGGCTGGTGCAAACTGAGCGCGTCGCTTGAATTTGGCGCCGCGCTCCGCGCCGCGGGCATTACCGTCATCCCCGTCGCCGTGACGGGCGGCATACATCTCGACGGTCTGTGCGACGTGGCGGACGCCCTCGCGGGCGGCGCTGACGCGCCGAGACGGCGCGAGATACTAAAGGACCCGCGCGTCGGCTCCTTTGCCGTCATCCGGTGCGCGTGCTACTTTACGCTGTATTTTGCTCTGGGCGCGGAGTTTGCGCCCGACGCGCCGGGACTTACCATACTCTGTCTCACTTTCGTTCTGAGCAGAACGCTGTCCGCCCTCGCGGTGCTGTCGATGGCGCCGGGCTCGGATACGGGGCTTGCGGCCGCGTTCAGGTCGTCGGCCGATATACCGCGCGCCCGGGTGGTATTGTGTCTCATACTCGTCTCCTGCTGCTGCGTCTTTGTCGCGGCGGACGCCGTGCGCGGCGTCGCGGCGTCCGCCGCTATGCTGCCGTGTATTTTGCGCCTTAAATTTGCGGCCCGGCGAAAATTCGGCGGCATGAGCGGCGATCTGGCCGGCTGGTTTTTGCAGCTGTGCGAGCTGGCGGCGCTGGCGGCGCTCGTCGTCGCGCCGCGCTTGTCGTCGCTTCTGTAACGCGGGAATCCGTATTCAGTACCGCGCGGGGCGACGGCAAAATGATTTTCGGAGAGTGACTGATTTGACCGACAAAGGACTCATACACGTTTATTACGGCGATGGAAAGGGCAAGACGTCCGCGGCGCTTGGCCTGGCGTTGCGCGCGTCCGGCAGCGGTAAGAAGGTAACCGTGGTGCAATTCCTCAAGGACTCCGCCAGCGGGGAACTCAGCCAGCTCGAGTTGCTGCCGAACGTCGCCGTGCTTCGCGGCAAAGATCCGTCGAAGATGTTCGCTTTCGACATGGACGACGCGGCGCGCGCCGTTACAAAGCGCATACACGATGAAAATCTCGCGCGCGCGTCGGCGCTTGCGCGAGACGGCGCCTGCGACGCGCTCATACTCGACGAGGCGCTCGACGCGCTGGATCTCGGACTGCTGGACGCCGACGCGTTCTCCGAGCTCCTGCGGAACAAGCCCTCGCCGCTGGAACTCGTCATAACGGGACACCGCCCCGCAGACTGGATAACGGAACTTGCCGATTACGTGACGGAGATGAGAAAAATCAAGCACCCCTACGACAGGGGTATAAAGGGACGCCGCGGCATCGAGTTCTGACAGTTTGTGAATATTCGACTACCGCGAGCCGAGACGCGCGGCGCGGATTGTATACTGCGCCGAAAATTTTTTGCGCGTAATTTTTGTGGCGTTTCGCGCGAAAATTTGCTATAATGAATATACGCCGGGCGGCGCGCGGAAACCACGAGCGGCGGAACCTGCGGACGGAACATTTTTCCGCGAAGCGGCGGCGTCGCCGTGAGCGCGCCCGGGGGACTGTCATCCTCTTGCCACGGAGCAAAAATCCGCGAAATCGCGATCAGGAGGGCGGAAATGAACATTGAACTCACAGAAAAGGAGTACAGACGTCTGCTTGATATGGTGTATATCGGAAACTGGGTGCTCAACTCCATGCGCGGAGACGACCGCATAGACGACTACGACGATGTGGAGAGCCGCATCTTCTCCTACTGCCTCGGCCACGCGCCGGCGCTCGTCGAGCTGGACGGCGACGCGGCGCTCCCCTCTGAGGATTTTGCCGAGGGCGGCATACATGAGGCGATTGCGGCGTATGAGGACACGGTGTTCTATGAGATTCTGGCCGAGGAGCTCGCGCGCAAGGACATGGAAATACAGGAGATAGGGCCGGAGAACGTCGATGAACTGGCTTGCAGGATCGACGAATATATCGAGGAATTTGAGGAAAACGGCATGAGCAACGTGTCGCTGAATATATGAACGGCATGACCGTAAAAATAAAGATTCTGGACAGTCGGGCGCGTCCGCCCGTCTACGCCTCCGAGGGCGCGGCGGGCGCCGATTTACGCGCGTGTATCTCCGGCCCCGTCGAGATCCGGCCGGGTGAAACGGTTAAGGTCGGGCTGGGTTTCTCCGCCGCTTTGCCGGAGGGGTACGCCGGCTTGGTATTCGCCCGCAGCGGCATGGCTGCGGAGCGCGGAATCGCCCCCGCCAATAAGGTCGGCGTCGTGGACAGCGATTACCGCGGCGAGTGGATGGTGCCGCTCCACAACCACGGGACGGCGGCTGTCACGGTGTCTCCCGGCGAGCGCGTGGCGCAATTGCTCGTCGTACCCGCGGCGCGGGCGGAGTTCGTTGTGTCCGACGCGCTGGACGCGACGGAGCGCGGCGGCGGCGGCTTCGGGTCAACGGGATCACATGATACGCGGTAGATACGTCACGATCGCCGAACTCAGATCTCTCTCAGGAGACGGCGAGCGCGTGCGCGTGCGGGGTTGGGTGCGCACAAGCAGACGCAGCGGGCGTGTCGGTTTTATAACGCTCAATGACGGCTCTTGTTTTTCCGGCTGCCAGATAGTGTACGACGCGGAAGACGGTGGCGTCACGCGTGAGACCGCCGCGAAACTCCGCACGGGCTGCGCTGTGGAGGCGTCCGGAGAACTCGTCATGACGCCGCTCGCGAAGCAGCCGTTTGAAATCCGGGCGGACGAGGTGTCGCTTGTGGGGAGCTGCGACGACGACTATCCGATGCAGAAAAAGCGGCACACCCTGGAGTTTCTGCGGGAGTCGCCCCACTTGCGCGTGCGCACAAACACATTTCTGGCCATGTTCCGCGTGCGTTCGGCGCTGTCCGCGGCGATACACGGATTTTTCCGGCAAAACGGGTTTATCTACGTCACGACGCCTATAATAACAGGCAGCGACGCCGAGGGCGCCGGCGAAGTGTTCGGCGTCTCCGGCGGTCACGGCGATTTTTTCGGAAAGGACGCGTTTCTCACCGTGTCCGGGCAGCTCCACGCGGAACCGTTCGCGCTGGCGTTCGACAAGGTCTACACCTTTGGGCCGACGTTCCGCGCCGAGAATTCAAACACCGCGGTACACGCGAGCGAGTTCTGGATGATCGAGCCGGAGATGGCGTTTTGCGATCTCGAGGACGATATGGAAGTCATGGAATCCCTTGTGAAACACTGCATACGCGCCGTGCTTGAGAGCGCGCGCGAGGAGATGGACTTTTTCAGCGCGTTCTACGACTCCGAAAACGCGCTTGTGAGCAGGCTTACATCCGTCGCCGATTCCGTTTTCAAGCGCTTGACGTACACGGAGTCGATAGAACTGCTGAAAAAGTCCGGACGCGAATTCCGCTTCCCCGTCGAATGGGGCGCCGATTTGAAGACCGAGCACGAGCGGTATCTCTGCGAGACGGCGGGCGGCCCCGTGTTTATCACCGATTATCCGAAAGAAATCAAGGCGTTTTACATGCGTCTAAACGACGACGGCAAAACGGTGGCGGCTTGCGACCTGCTCGTGCCGGGCGTAGGCGAACTCATAGGCGGTTCGCAGCGCGAGGAGCGTCCGGACGCTCTCATCAGGCGCCTGGACGAGATGCGTATACCGCGCGAGACGCTGCGCTGGTACACCGACCTTAGGCGATTCGGCACGGCGCCGCATTCCGGCTTCGGCGTCGGATTGGAACGCTTCCTGCTGTATCTGACGGGCATAGGAAACATCAGGGACGTTATCCCCTACCCCAGAACACCGGGGACGCTTATTTTTTGAAAGGCATGGTTTTGGATATGGCTCCACTCATGATAGCCGTGGCAGGGAAAGGCGGCACAGGTAAAACGACCGTGTGCGGAATGATAACAAAAAATCTGGCGTCCGCCGGGGCGGGACATATCCTGGCGGTCGACGCCGACCCCAACTCCAATCTCAACGAGGTGCTCGGCGTCAAAATAGAGACGACGCTCGGTGATATACGGGAGACGATGGTCGGGCGCGAGTTGTCCGGAGAGCCCATCCCCGCCGGAATGACGAAGCAGGAGTACGCGGAGTTCATGTTCAGCGACGCCCTGGCGGAAGGCGACGATTACGATCTCCTAGTTATGGGGCGCACGCAAGGCACAGGCTGCTACTGCTACGTAAACGGCGTACTGAAAGCCCAGCTCGACAAGTATGCCGGTTCATACGCGTATATCGTCGTTGACAACGAGGCGGGTCTTGAGCACATCAGCCGCGGCACGCTGCCGCGCATCGACATTCTGCTCCTGATAAGCGACTGTTCAAGGCGCGGGATTCAGGCCGCCGGCCGGATATCGGAGATGGTCGGCCAGCTCGGCCTGAAGCCGGACGTCATGAAACTCATAGTCAACCGCGCGCCCGGCGGCGCGCTCGACGGCGGAGTGCTGGATGAGATAGCGAAAAACGGTCTCGACCTCATCGGCGTACTTCCCCAGGATGAAACGGTGTACCGTTTTGACTGCGAAGGACTCCCCACGTCCGACGCGCCGGACGACAACCCCGTCAAGGCGGCTGTCGGCGGGATAATGAAAAAATTAAATATACCGGGTTTATAGTCATCTTTGCGGGACCCGCGGCGTCGGAAGCGCCGCGCCGCCTACCGCCGCCAGACGGACGGTGTGAATAGCAGGAGCATCGGAAATATTTCCAGCCTGCCCGCGAGCATACAGAACGCGAGCGTGACCTTCGACAACGGAGAAAAATCCGCGAACGTGTATAGGGGGCCGACAGCGCCGAACCCCGGCCCGACGTTCGATATGGCCGACAGCGCGCTTGAAAACGACGTCTCGAAGCCAAATCCGTCAAGGGATACTATGAGCGCGCCGAAAAATATCAGGAGCATATACGCCGCGAAAAAATGCATAACGCCGGCCGCGAGGGTGTCCGGCGCGGCGCGGCCGTCAATCCGCACCACGTTTACGGAGCGCGGGTGAATTATCTGCTTCAGCTCCCGGAATGAGGATTTTAACAATATGACGGCCCGTGATATCTTCAGTCCGCCGCCAGTGCTGCCCGCGCACGCGCCCACAATCATGAGGAGCGCCAGCACCGTCTTTGAGAACTCCGGCCACACGTTGAAATCCGTCGTCGCGTATCCCGTTGTGGACATGAGCGACGCCACTTGAAAAAACGAGTGGCGCGCCGTTTCCGCAAAGCCACCGTACGCGTTCGCGGACGTGAGATTGAGCGCGATGAGACCGCCCGACACGAGCGTGACGCACAGAAATACTTTGAGTTCCGTGTTCTTTCTTATCTGCGCCAGGCGGCGCGTCAGCGCCGCGTAGAACACGCTGAAATTGACGGAAAACAGCAGCATAAACACGGTTATTACAATCTCTATATAGCTGCTCTCGTACGCTCCCACGCTCAAAGCGCGGTTGGAGAAGCCTCCGGTACCCGCCGTGCCGAAGGTATGTATGAGCGCGTCGAACACGCTCATACCGCCCGCCGCGAGCATGACGAACAAGACGGCGGTCAGCGAAACGTATATGAGATACAGTCGCGCGGCCGCGCCGCGCAGTCTCGGCGCGATGCGGTCGGACGACGGGCCGGTGGACTCCGCTTTTACGAGATTGTGCAGTCCGCGCTCATCCGCGGGCATAACCGCCAGGGCGAGCACGAGTACGCCCATGCCGCCTATCCAGTGCGTAAAGCTGCGCCAGAATAATATGCTGGGCCTCGCCGATTCTATGTCCGTCATGATTGTGGCGCCCGTCGTGGTAAAACCGGAGACGGCCTCAAAAAGAGAGTCGATGTAGTTTGGAATATCGCCCGTGAGGACGGCGGGCAGCGCGCCGAACAGCGACAGCACAAGCCAGCAGAGCGCCACGGCGGCGAAACCGTCGCGCGGCTGCATACCCGTTTTCGGTTTGCGCAGCAGCAGCGCGGCCGCGGCGCCCGGCGCGGCGAGCAGCGCCGCCGTCAGCAAAAAAGCGCCCGCCGCGCCGTCGGAGTATATGAGAGACGCCGCGAGCGGGAGCGTCAGCGCGGCGGCGCCGAGCAGCATGACGCGCCCCAGTACGCGCGCCGTCATCGAGTAGTTCATGAGGTCAATCCCTGAAAATATCGTTTAGGCAGGTAAAGCCCAGATGTCGCGTGACTATTATGACGCTGTCGCCTTCCGCGAAGCTGTCGCCGCCCTCCGGCACGATGCTCTTTCCGCCGCGCGATATGAGCGCTATCTGCAAATCGCTCTTGAGCGGCAGCGACTTGATGCTCTTGCCGATATGCCGCGCGTCGCGCTTCACGACGAATTCCAGCGCCTCCGCGCGTCCGCCCAGCAGACTGTACAGCGTCTCTGCGGAACCGCCGCGCTTGTTGTCGATACCGCGTATGAAGTGCATTATCCTGTCGGCCGTTATCTCCTTCGGGGACAGCACGCTGTCGAGGCCCATATCCTTGACGAGTGATACATAGCTGCTCCGGTTTGACTTGGCTATGACCTTTGGCACTCCGCGCCTCATCGCGTAGAGAGAGATCATCAGATTCTCCTCATCGCGCCCGGTGAGCGCGGCGAGCGCGCCCGCGGAGTCTATGTTTTCGGAATCGAGCAGCGTCTGGTCCGTGCCGTCGCCGCATATCACCGTAGTCTCCGGCGACGCCTCGGCGAGACGTCGGCATCTCTCGGGGTCCAGCTCAATTATCTTGGGCTTGATGCCCGCGCGCAGCGCGTCCAGCGCTAAGTAGTACGATATCCGCCCGCCGCCTATGACGATGACGTCTCTGACGGCGCCGGCAAGCCGTTCGATAGAGCGGAAAAATCTCGTAACTCCGGCGGAATCGCCCGCCAGATAGACCTTGTCGCCGGGATTTATTACGAAATCGCCGCGCGGGAGAATGACATCCTCCCCGCGTTCGACTATGCACACGAGTACGGAAGCTCCGAGCCTTTTCCTCAAGTTTGCGAGAGGTACGCCCACGACGGCGTCGCTTTGCTGCGCCTTGAAACTCACAAGCTCCGCCTTGCCCTTCATGAAGGTGTCGATTTCGATGGCGGACGGGAACAGCAGCAGACTGAGTATTTCGGACGCGGTGCTCTGCTCGGGATTGACGACGAGGTTGATGTCCAGCCGGCGCATGAGCTGACGCGCGTCGTTTGCGTATTCGGGATCGCGGATGCGCGCGACGGTGTGTCTGGCCCCCAGTTTTTTCGCCGTGATGCAGCACAGCATATTTATCTCGTCGTTTGCCGTCACGGATATGACGACGTCGGCGCGCTCTACGCCGGCCTGCCTGAGCGTTGACAACGACGTGGCGCCGCCCCGCACGCACATGACGTCGAGGGATTCCTCGGCGCGCCGCAGCGCCGTCTCGTCGGCGTCGATTACGGTTATCGAATGGTTCTCTCCCGCGAGACGTTCGGCCAGCGTAAATCCCACCTTGCCGTTCCCCGCCACTATAACGCGCATCTGACCTATCCGCCCCCCTGCCTGTCGCCGGGCCGAGACGCCAGCGGTGTGTACGCGACCGGGGCCGCCACGCTCCTGTAAGCCGGGCGAATTATCCTGCCGCCGCCCACAAGCTCCTCGATCCTGTGAGCGCTCCAGCCCGCTATCCTCGCCACAGCAAACAGCGGCGTGTACAGCTCGCGCGGCAGATCCATCATATCGTAGACAAAACCGCTGTAGAAGTCGATGTTGGCGGACACGCCCTTGTACATCTTCCGCTCTTTCGCGATGATAGCCGGCGCGAGGCGCGCGACGGTCGAATAGAGCCTATATTCGTCCTCGCGCCCCTTCTCGGCGCTGAGACTCCTGACAAAGCGCTCAAAAATGCGCGCCCTCGGATCTGACAGCGAGTAGATGGCGTGTCCGATTCCGTATATGAGTCCGGAGCGATCAAACGCCTCCTTATGCAGCAGGCGCCGCAGATAGTCGGCGACGGCGTCCTCGTCTGTCCAATCCGACACGCAGAGCTTCATGTCGTCCATCATGGCCATAACGCGGTTGTTCGCCCCGCCGTGTTTCGGCCCCTTCAGGCTGCCGAGCGCGGCGGCTATGGCGCTGTATGTGTCCGTGGCGGAGGACGACACGACGCGAACGGTGAACGCGGAGTTGTTTCCGCCGCCGTGCTCGGCGTGCAAGACGAGCGCGAGGTCGAGTACGCGCGCCTCAAGCTCCGAAAACCTCTGGTCGGGCCGCAGCAGGTGGAGCAAATTCTCAGCGGAGGACATATCCGGGTCGGGCTGGTGTATTATAAGGCTGTTGCCGCGCCCATAGTGGTCGTACGCGTTGTAGCAGTAGACGGCCAGCAGCGGGAACACCGCTATGAGGCGCAGACACTGGCGCAGGGTGTTCGGGATCGATATGTCGTCGGCGTCGGCGTCGTAGTAGTACAGCGTGAGGACACAACGCGCCAGCGCGTTCATCATGTCCGGACTCGCGGCTTTCATTATGGCGTCGCGCGTGAACGCGGACGGCAGACTGCGGTACCCCGCGAGCAGACGCGAGAAACCCTCGAGTTCTCCCGCGCTCGGAAGCTCTCCGAACAACAGCAGATACGCCGTCTCCTCAAAACCGAAGCGCCGTTCGTCGATAAAGCCCTGCACGAGTTCCTCTATGTCAATGCCCCTGTAATGGAGCTTGCCGTCTACGGGGATCTCAACCCCGTCCGCCATCCTCTTTGCCGTGATATTCGAGATGTGCGTAAGCCCCGTGAGGACGCCGTTTCCGCTCAGGTCGCGCAGTCCTCTGTTCACCTTGTATTCCGTAAACATCACGTCCGGGATGCGCCACCGCGCGCACTTTTCCGACAGCCTGAATATCTCCGGCGTAATTTCCGAATAGTTTATGCTCTCATCCAATACCGTACCACCTCCGTGCTGGGGATATTTTTACAGCATATGCCGAACGTGCGCCGTAAAATGCATCATCCCCGCAGCGGCCGCGCGGCGGCGGGCCGACGGGGACGGCGGTTATTTTACCACATGCCGGGCGTTATGGCAATATCCTGAAAATTAGAATAATTTCGTTTGCAGCGGTTTTCGCTCTCCCGTCCTTTTCGCCTACGGCGAAAAGAATTTTTGCACAGGAGTGCGTCTCGTGCGACGGAGCAAAAATTGTA
>JAITKI010000035.1 GCA_031278515.1 Oscillospiraceae bacterium
TCTCGCCGTGCGCGGCTCGCAAAGAGCATTTTCCGAGGAATAAATCCCCGGAAAATGCGGGATATTACAATTTTTGCTCCGTCGCACGGGACGCACTCCTCGCAAAAATTCTTTTCGCCTGCGGCGAAAGGGACGGGAGAGCGAAAACCGCTGCAAACGAAAACATTCTCCGTCGGGACGTGTTGACAGAGCGGCGCGTTTTGTGTTATTGTGTGTGTGGTGGATCCCATATTAATTGCCGGTGTGATGGAATGGCAGACGTGAAGCACTCAAAATGCTTTGTCCTGTGGACGTGCCGGTTCGAGTCCGGCCACCGGCACCAAAACCGCAAAGTCTCGCGCGCCCCCAAGGCGGTCGCAGTCGGCCTGTCGACCCCCAACCGGCAAGGAAGTGCCTTTGGGGATTGAATCATTTCGTTTGTCACGGCCGGGGCCGTAACGGTCGCACGAGACGCACTCCTCCGCAAAAATTATTTTCGCCTGCGGCGAAAAGGACGAAGGGGCGAAAATCACCGCATACGAAGATATTCGGATTAGGGAGGATCTGCGGATGGGGGTGAGGGCGGTATAATGGAATTTTTATCGAGGGGAATTACGGATCACAGGCGGCTCGTGACGGCGGCGTTCATAGTTCTGGCGCTCGTGTGCGCGCTGGCGCAGTTCGGCGTCGAGGTAAATTATGACCTCGCCGAATATCTGCCCGAGAACACCGGCTCGTCCGAGGCGATCGGCGTTATGGAGAGCGAGTTTACGCAGCCGACGCCTAATGCCCGCGTGATGATAAGGGACGTCGGGACGCAGGAGGCGCTCGCGTACAAGGAGCGTCTCGCGGGGATTGACGGCGTCTCCGGGACGCTGTGGCTCGACGACGTTCTGGATTTGAAAGCGCCCGTTGAGATGGCCGATTCCGCACTCGTCGAGCAGTATTACAAAGACAGAAACGCGCTCATCTCGCTGACGATACGCGAAGGCGACGAGCTCGGGACGATGCGGAGGATATACGACGTCATCGGCGACGGCAACGCCCTGTCCGGAGAGGCGGTCGGGAGCGGCGCGATGCAGATCACAGCCGGCGCGGAGACGACTCAGGCGATGCTCATTTTGCTCCCGCTGATACTTATTATACTGCTGTTGAGCACGACGTCGTGGCTTGAACCGCTGCTCTTTTTCGCGGCTATCGGCGTCTCGGTGATCGTGAATATGGGTACGAATATCCTGTTCGGCGGCGTATCGTTTATAACCCAGGCGATCAGTCCGATTTTGCAGCTGGCGGTCTCGCTGGATTACGCCATATTCCTGCTCCACGCGTTCGAGGACTACCGCGGTCAGACGGACGACGCCGTCGCCGCCATGAGGATGGCGATGAAGCGCGCGTTCCCGTCCGTGGCGGCGAGCGCGGCGACGACGCTGTTCGGGTTTTTGGCGCTTGTATTCATGGATTTCCGTCTCGGCGCGGATCTCGGTCTCATACTCGCAAAGGGAATTGTGCTGAGCTTTATATCTGTCATGACGTTCCTGCCGGCGCTGACGCTGTGCTGCCGCGGGCTGCTCGACAAGACGCGGCGGCGCAAACTGCTGCCCGCCTTCAAAGCGGTCGGGCGCGCCGTTCCGAAGGTGCGCGCGCCGGTATTCATCCTCGTGCTCGCGCTCATCATTCCCGCCTTTCTCGCGCAGCGCCGCAATGAGTTCATCTACGGCTTTGACAAGCTCAACGAGACGAGTCGCTCCGGATATGACGCGGCGGCCACGGAGGCCGTTTTCGGCCCATATAACCCAATCGTGCTGCTCGTGCCAAAGGGAAGCGTCGCCGACGAGACGCTTTTGGCGGAGCGGTGCGCGTCGCTGCCGAACGTCACCGGCGTCATGTCGTACACCGGCGCCGTTGGAGATGTGATACCGAATGAATTTCTCGACGCCGGCGACGCCGAGCAGTTTTACTCGGAGAATTTTTGCCGCATCGTAATATATTCCGATACGGACACAGAGGGAGACGCGGCGTTCGCGCTTGTGGACGCCATCAATGACGCCGCGGGCGAGTATTACGGGCAGTTCCACACGCTCGGGTCGAGCGTCGTCCTCCGCGATATGAAGGACGTGGTCACGCGCGACAACACGTTCGTCAATTTCATAGCGATAGCGTCCATTCTGGCGGTTCTCGCCGTGACGTTCCGCTCGGCGATGCTGCCCGTGATACTGCTCATGACGATTGAGTCGGCCATCTGGCTCAATCTGTCCGTGCCGTATTTCACGGCGACGCCGCTGTGTTATATCGGGTATCTCGTCATAAGCACGGTGCAGCTCGGCGCCACCGTCGATTACGCGATTTTACTTACCGACCACTACAGGGCGAACAGGCGCTCAATGCTCAAGCTGGAGGCGATACGCGTCTCGCTTGGGGAAGTGTTCGCGTCGATACTCGTTTCGGGGCTCATACTGGCGCTCGCCGGATTTACCCTGGGTATGACCTCGACAAATCCGATCGTGTCGGATATGGGCATCTTGCTGGGGCGCGGCGCGGTATTTTCAATGCTGCTTGTCGTGTGTTTTCTGCCGGCGGCGCTCGTCATCCTGGACAAGCCCGTGATGAGGACGACTCACAGATCGGGATTTTTGGAGAAAAAAGGTTGAGACAGCTATGAGACAAACGGTGAGATTAACGGCGGCGGCGCTGCTCGCGGCATCGCTCGTCCTGACCGCGTCCTGCTCCGGGCAGGGAAGCGGCGGCGAGAGCGCCGTCGGTGAGGAGATTGCCCCGCCCGACGGGACGCGGGCGGTGGTCGGCGGCAAGGATGAGATCGTTTACGCGCTTCTGGCGGCCGACGGCGCGCCGCGCGGCGAGTATGTGGTGAACATCCTGGATGTCACGCGGGCGGGCTATCTGACGGACTACGGAGACTATGACGAGGTAAAAAATCTCTCCGGCGCGCGTCAGCTCGAAAATGTCCCCGGAGAATACGTCACGTTGAGCGCGGAAGCGGGCCGCGTATACTACCAGGGCAGCGCCGGTTCCGCGCCCCTGCCGTGGAGCTTTGCCATTACATATGGGGTGAACGGTTCGCCCGTGTCTCCTGAGGAACTGGCGGGCGCGTCGGGCCGGATTCGCGTGGATATCGCGGCTCGCCCGGAGGGCGACAACTATTTCAACGCGAACTATCTGCTCCAGATCACGGTGAAGCTCGACACGTCGCGCTGCACCGGCATTTCCGCGCCGGACGCGACGCAGGCCGGCGCCGGACGCGACAGAGTCCTCAGCTACACCGTCATGCCCGGCGCCGGCGCGGATATCCGCATCGAGTGCGACGCGTCGGGATTCGCGATGGACGGCATAGAGATTTCGGCGCTGCCGTTCTCTATGGAGAGCGCAATGCCCGACATATCGGGACTGAGTTCCGATCTCGAGCGTTTCACGGACGCCATAGCCGAACTCAGCGGCGGCGTCGCCGCGCTGGACGACGGCGCGCGCGCGCTGAAAAGCGGCGCCGGGGAGTTGGCGTCCGGCGCCGTGAGTTTTGCGGACGGCATATCCGCGCTGAGCGGCTCGTCGAACGCGCTCACGGAGGGTTCGACGCAGATAAACGGCGCGTTGGAGGCGATTGCCGGCGGACTCACCGCGCAGGAACTTCCCGATTTCAGTCAGCTTGCGCAACTGACCTCGACGCTCCGGCAGACGGCCGGCGCCCTTATTGAGGCGCGTGACGGTCTGACGGAGCTCGGAGGCGGCTTTGAGCAGGCGTTTGCCGCCATTGACGGCGCGATAGACGCGATACCCGGAGATGAGATCACGCGGCGTGAATTCGACGAGCTGTACGCCGCCGCGCCCTCCCAAAAAAGCGTAATCGACTCGCTGGCGGAGTATTATGCGGCTGCGTCGGCGGCAAAGGCGGCGTACGCCTCGGCGCTGCCCGCGCTGGAGGGCGTCGCGCCCGCCGCGTACGCCGCGGCGGAGCGCTTGAACACGGCGGCGGCGACGCTCACAATAGTGGCCGCGCAGGCCGGCGCCGCGACGGACGCCGATATTGGGGGACAGATTGCGCAGCTCACGGAGGCGATGACGGCCTTGAGCGGGCAGTACGCCGAATTCCACTCCGGACTGACGGCATATACCGGCGGAGTCGGAGAACTCGCGCGCGCCGGACGTGAGCTCGCGGGAGGGACGCGCGAACTCGCGGACGGCGTGAGCGGCGTGGCGGACGGCGTGTCCGCGCTGCGCGGCGGCGCCGATACGCTGAGCGAGGCGGCGGCGCAGATCCCCGGAAAAATAGACGAGATGCTCGGCGGATCACAGGGCGACACGGCGTCCGGAGCGAAGCCCGTATCCTTTGCGTCCGAGAAAAACGAGAATATCACATTGGTGCAGTTTGTCATGCGCACAGAGAAGATCGCCGCTCCGGAGGAACCCCCGGCGCCCACCGCCGCGACAGAGCCGGAACGCGAGGACAAGAGTTTCAAAGCGCGCTTCCTCGACCTGTTCAAGTCATAGCGGCGACCGCGCCTTCCACTCGAAATAAACGGCCTCGCGGCTTGCCGGGAGGCCGTTTATTTCGACGCGATCGCCCCATGCAAACTCACCCTTACTCGCCGCGCAGCGAATACTCGCATCCGCAGTAGCGCTGTCTGTAAACGCCGTATTTTTTCGAGAGTTCGACGGAACGCTGATAGCCGCCGCGCTTTTTGAAATCTGAATACATAAACTCCACGCCGTATTTGCGCGAGGCGGCCTCGCCGAGCTCGTTTATCACGCGGGCGTCTTTGTGCGGACTCACCGACAGCGTCGTGGTGAAGCGGTCGCAGCGCAGTTCCGCCGCGCGCGCCGCGGCGGAGTCCAGGCGGAGTTCGAAACATTTACGGCAGCGCTCGCCGCCTTCCGGCTGAGTTTCGTATCCGCGTATCGCCCGGTAGAACGCGAGGGGGTCGTATTCGCCTTGG
The DNA here is from genome assembly GCA_031278515.1 of Oscillospiraceae bacterium. Taxonomy (GTDB): domain Bacteria; phylum Bacillota; class Clostridia; order Oscillospirales; family Oscillospiraceae; genus JAISBX01. The sequence goes on from JAITKI010000035.1 coordinate 4,926, forward strand.
GTTACACTAACCTTACCATCCAAGCCGAGCAAGCCCGGCAGTTTGAGCTGCCATGACGCGCGTTTTTCGTATTCGCTTTCGGGGTAAATATTCGGGTTATAATAAAAAATCGTGATATCGAAAACACCGGACAAGCTCTCAATAACATAGCTGCTGCACGGGGCGCAGCAGCTATGCAGCAGCAGTCTGGGATTCACGGCCTAGAAATATTTCTTAACGGCGGCGCTCGCCAGGGACGTGTCGGCGCTGATCATCATGGTGAATTTTACGTTTTCGCGCGTACTGAAGCTCTCACACCAGTCGAGGAACTCCGCCATGTCGGAATCGACATCGCGGTCTATTATTCTGAGCAGACTGTCGATGAATATGTGCGTTATGTCGTAATTTGCCGCGTGCAAACCGCATATAAAGCCCCTCATGCAGTCGTATCCTTTGATATCGTAGTCGTCCGTCTCGATAAGCCTGACGGTGTGCGGGATGTCGTATGTCAGCTTGGGACTCTTCTCCATGCAGACGACGCTGCCGTCTTCGCTGTCCGCCGCCTTTCTCACAAGCTCAATCAACTGCTTCGTCTTGCCCGTGCCCTTCAGGCCCATGATAACCTTGACCATGTTGACGCACCTCTCCTCTGTGATGATAGTAAATATATTCGCCGGCCGCGTTATGATCTCCCGCCGCCGCGCAGTATATCAGTTTTCGCGCCGAATATCAAGAGGAATAATTGGAGAATGATTTCGTTTGTGATGGCGAAGCCATCACAAACGATAACACGCGGCGAAAACAACAGTTGACAGCCGGCGCCGCGGTATGTCATAATTGCCGGTATAGGCTTGGAACTCACGGCGTTACGGACGGACCTGGAATTTTTGGACAGACAGCCGCGTTGCCGGCCGATTTCGATATACGGTATGTAGGGATGGGTAGCATGAAGAAGGGCCGGTTCGGCGAATACGGCGGGCAATACGTACCCGAAACCCTGATGGGCGCGCTCGGCGAGCTGGAGGAGGCGTATCTCGCCTTCAAGGACGACGCCGGGTTTACGGACGAACTGGGGCGGTATCTGCGCGAGTACGCGGGGCGTCCTTCTCCGCTGTATTTCGCGGAGAATATGACGCGCGAACTCGGCGGGGCGAGGGTATACCTCAAGCGTGAGGACTTAAACCACACCGGCTCGCACAAGATCAACAACGTGCTAGGCCAGGCGCTTCTGGCGCGGCGGATGGGCAAGACGCGCGTCATAGCGGAGACGGGCGCGGGGCAACACGGCGTCGCCACGGCGACGGCCGCCGCGCTGCTCGGAATGGAATGTGAGATATTCATGGGGCGCGAGGACACGCGCCGCCAGGCGCTCAACGTCTACCGTATGCGTATGCTCGGCGCGAGCGTGCATGAGGTGACGAGCGGCACGATGACGCTCAAGGACGCCGTCAACGAGACGATGCGGGAGTGGACGCGCCGCGTTGACGATACGCACTACGTACTCGGCTCCGTCATGGGGCCGCACCCGTTTCCCACGATAGTCCGCGACTTCCAGAGCGTAATAGGGCGCGAGGCGCGCGAGCAGATACTCGCGCGGGAGGGGCGTCTGCCGTCCGCCGTCGTCGCGTGCGTCGGGGGCGGGTCGAACGCCATCGGCGTCTTTTACAGCTTTATCGGGGACGCCGGCGTGCGGCTCATCGGCTGCGAGGCGGCGGGACGCGGCATCGACACGCGGGAGCACGCCGCGACGATGGCGCGCGGGCGCGTCGGCATTTTCCACGGTATGAAGTCGTATTTCTGCCAGGACGGCGCGGGACAGATAGCGCCCGTGTACTCCATATCGGCGGGGCTGGACTACCCCGGCATAGGCCCGGAGCACGCGTATCTGCGCGATATCGGGCGCGCCGAGTACGTGCCGGTGACGGACGGGGAGGCCGTGGACGCGTTCTGCCGACTCTCCCGCGAGGAGGGCATTATCCCGGCCGTCGAATCCGCCCACGCCATAGCGTACGCGCGGCGGCTCGTCCCGTCGCTCGGCGCGGATGAGAGCGTGATAATCTGCCTGTCCGGCCGCGGCGACAAGGACGTCGCGGCCATTGCGAGATATATGGGGGAGGATATGCGCGATGAGTAAGATAGCAGACGCGTTCAAGGGCAAAAAGGCGTTTGTCGCCTACCTCATGGCGGGCGACCCGAACCTTGAAAAGACGCGCGAGTACATACTGTCGCTCGAACGCGCGGGCGCGGACGTCATAGAAATCGGCATACCGTTTTCGGATCCCATAGCCGAGGGCGAGACCATACAGAAAGCGAATCTGCGGGCGTTCGCCTCCGGCGCGACGCTCGAGGGGATATTTGAGACCGCGGCGTCGCTGCGGGGGGAGGTTGGCGTTCCGCTGTTGTTCATGACATATCTCAACCCCGTTTTCTCATACGGCTACGGCGCGTTTTTCAAGCGGTGCGCCGAGTGCGGCGTATCGGGCGTCATAATCCCCGATCTGCCGTTTGACGAGAGCGGAGAGGTGACGGAGTACACGCGGGCAAACGGCATAGAGCTCATCTCGCTCATAGCGCCGACGTCAAAAGAGCGCTTAGCGCGCATAGCGGCGGGCGCGGAGGGATTTGTGTACCTGGTGTCCTCCCTCGGCGTGACGGGCGCGCGCTCCGAGATAACGACGGACATACCCTCTCTCGTCGCCGCCGCGCGCGAGCGCACGGATATTCCTATAGCCGTCGGCTTCGGCGTACACAGCCCGGAGCAGGCGGCGCGGATATGGGAGAGCGCGGACGGCGTCATAGTCGGCAGCGCCATCGTGGACATAATAGCCCGG
>JAITKI010000091.1 GCA_031278515.1 Oscillospiraceae bacterium
CCGCCCGGATACTGCGCGTATCTCAGGTGCAAGTTTCGCGTCTGGAGCGCAGAGCTATCGAGAAACTGCGCGCGACCATGCAAGAATAAATTCATTTGCGAGCCGCGCGCGGCGAGATCTCATCTCCCGTGACTCGTTTGTGATGGCAAAGCCATCACAAACGAAATGATTTTCCAAGGAATGTTTTCGTTTGCAGCGATTTTCGCTCTCCCGTCCTTTTCGGCGTAGGCGAAAAGAATTTTTGCGAGGTGTGCGTCCCGTGCGACGGAGCAATAATTGTTATATATCGCATATTACGGGGATTTATTCCTCGGAAAATGCTCTCAGCGAGCCGCGCGCGGCGAGATCCCTGCTCCCGTGACTCGTTTGTGATGGCAAAGCCATCACAAACGAAATGATTCCAAGCGAGAGCCGTTGTGTTTTATCCCGGAATGTGTTAACATTGATCATCATTGACCGTGGTGATCAGAGCGAGGCCGGCCCCGCCGCGTCGGGTCGGCCTTTTTTCCGGGAGGTAATACGATACGAAAGACATAAACGAAATACGCCGCGACGTGTACGACGTGAGAGGAGTGTCGAAGCCGTCGTTCCAAGTAGATTCCGGCCTGTCGCGGGAGATCATAGAGACAATATCGCGCGAGAAGGGCGACCCGGACTGGATGAGAGAATTCCGGCTCGCCAGTCTTGCGATATACAACCGCACTCCCATGCCCGACTGGGGCCCGCCGCTTGACGGGCTGGAGATGGACGACGTGGTCACGTATGTGCGTCCGGACACAGAACTCAAGACGGACTGGGCCGACGTGCCTGAGGACATCAAGGACACGTTTGACAGGCTTGGAATTCCGGAGGCGGAGCGCGCCGGTCTCGCGGGCGTCGGGGCGCAGTACGACTCTGAGGTCGTCTACCACAGCATCAAGCGGGAGGTCGCCGATCAGGGCGTCGTCTACACGGACATGGAGACCGCGCTCAAGGGGGAGCACGCCGACACGGTGCGCCGCCACTTTATGAAATTGCTGCCGCCGTCGGAACACAAGTTCATGGCGCTGCACGGCGCCGTCTGGTCGGGCGGGTCGTTTGTGTATGTCCCGACGGGAGTTGACGTGACAATCCCGCTCCAGAGCTATTTCAGATTCAACGCTCCGGGCGCGGGGCAGTTTGAGCATACGCTGATAGTAATAGAAAAGGGCGCCTCCCTGCACTTTATAGAGGGTTGTTCCGCCCCGAAATACAACGTTGCGAACCTGCACGCGGGCTGCGTCGAGCTGTATGTCGGAGAGGGCGCGCGTCTGCGCTACTCGACTATTGAAAACTGGTCGAAAAACATGTACAACCTCAACAGCAAGCGCGCGCTCGTGCAGCGTAACGGCACGGTCGAATGGGTGTCGGGATCGTTTGGTTCGCACACGTCGTATCTCTACCCCATGAGCATCCTGCGCGGGGAAGGCGCCAGAATGGAGTACACGGGCATCACCTTCGCCGCCAAGGGACAAAATCTCGACACGGGCGCGCAGGTCATGCATTTGGCGCCGAACACCACGTCGCATATCACGGGAAAATCGATATCGAAAGGCGGCGGCGCCGGCACGTTTAGAAGCTCCGTCGTCATCGACAAAGCGGCTCGCGGCAGCAAGACGTCGATAGCCTGCGAGTCGCTCATGCTGGACAGCGTCTCGCGCTCCGACGCCGTGCCTGTGCTGGATATAAGGAGCGACGACGCGGACGTGGGATACGAGGCCAAGATAGGCCGCATAAGCGAGCAGTCGATTTTTTACCTCATGAGCCGCGGCCTGAGCGAGGACGACGCCACCGCGATGATAGTGGGCGGCTTTGCCGAACCGATCTCAAAGGCGCTTCCTCTGGAATACGCGGTCGAGATGAACAATCTGATCGCGCTGGAGATGACGAGGACGAAACCGCAATAGCACGCGGCGTGACGGGGGAATATAATGGATATTAAGCTCGAAAGACTCAACGCGATGCCCATACGCACGTGGCGCAGACTGGGCGTAAACGATACGTCCCTGACGTTCGCGTTTCCGGCGGATACCGGACGTCTCGCGCGCGAGCCGGTGATAACGCTTCCGGAGGAGCTCGCGCCGCTTTGCGTCGAGCCGGAATCATTCGGCGGGTTTGTGAGCGCGGTCGGCGCGGAATCGGAGAATTTTACGCGCGGGCGCCGCAACGCGGGACTGTGTATACGCGCGCCGCAGGGGGTTCGCCCGGCGCGGCCCGCGGCGGCGCGGTACGTGTTGGGCGGGGGCGACGCCCTCTATGATTGCAACTGCATCGTGGCGGAGGCCGGCAGCCGCGTGGACGTCGTCGTTTTGTACGGGGCCGACGGCGCGGGCGGTCCGGCGTTCCACGGCGGGCTGACGCGGGTGATAGCCGGGCGGTGTTCGCGCGTCAGGTTTGCGTCGGTGCAAATGCTCGGCGACGGCGCCGCGCACATGTCGGATTTCGCGGCCCTCACCGAAGCCGGCGCCAGCGTGGAATACACGCAAATCGAGCTCGGCGCCGCCAAGGTCGTGTCGGGATGTCACATAGATCTGCGCGGTGCGGATTCCTCCGTCTCGGTGAACACGTTTTACTTCGGGGACGGCGAGAGGACGCTGGATTTCAACAACATCGTGCGCCACTCCGGGGAGCGTACAAAAAGCGAGATGAAAGCGAACGGCGCGCTGTTCGGAAGCGCCGGGAAAGTATACCGAGGCACGCTTGATTTTGTACGCGGGTCGCGAAAGGCCGTCGGTTCGGAGACGGAGAACACGCTCCTGTTCTCTCCGGACGCGCGCAATCGCTCCGCTCCGCTCATACTGTGCGGGGAGGAGGACGTGGACGGACGGCACGCCGCCACGATAGGGCGGCTTGACGACGCGGAGCTGTTCTACATGCTCTCGCGCGGGCTTACCGAAATGGAGGCAAAGCGACTCGTCGCGAGCTCGCTTCTCGGCGCCGCGATGCGCTCAGTCGGTGATGAGCGGCTGCGGAAGGCCGCGGATAAATTCCTCAGTGAAAGGATAAAACAGAAATGGTCAACATGAAAAATATTGCGGACGACTTTCCGATTTTAGCTCAGAAAATCAACGGACATAGGTTTGTGTATCTCGACAGCGCGGCCACGAGTATGCGACCGAATTACGTACTCGACAGGATAGACGCTTTTTATAAATCTTCGGCGGCCAACCCGCACAGGGGCCTTTACGCGCTGGCGGAGCGCGCCACCGCGGCCTATGAGGACGCGCGGGCGACCGTAGCGCGGTTCGTCGGGGCGGACGCGGACGAGGTGATCTTTACCCGCAACGCCAGCGAGTCTCTCAACTTGATCATGTACTGCTACGCGAGGCGCAACTTGGCGCGGGGGGACAGCGTGGTGATACCGATATCCGAGCACCACTCAAATCTCGTCCCGTGGCAGGTCGCCGCCTTGGCGACCGGGGCGGAACTGCGCTACATGTACATCGACAAGGAGACATGCTCAATACCCGACTCGGAGATTGAGCGAAAGATAGACAAGACCACAAAAATCGTCGCCTTCGCGCATGTGTCGAACGTGCTGGGCTCGCGCTTCCCGGTGGAGAAGCTCGTGGCGCGCGCGCGCCGGGTAGGGGCGGTCACGGTGCTTGACGCCGCGCAGAGCGTCCCGCACTTCCACGTGGATTTTCACGCGCTGGGAGTGGACTTCGCGGCGTTTTCCGCGCACAAGATGTACGGGCCGATGGGCGTGGGCGTACTGTACGGCAGGCGCGAGCTTCTGGAAAAAATGCCGCCGTTTTTATTCGGCGGAGATATGATAGAATACGTGCGCGAGCAGGATGCGGATTTCGCCGCGCCGCCGCACAAATTCGAGGCGGGTACGCAGAACGCGGGCGGTGCCGTCGGGCTCGCGGCGGCCGTCAAGTATATCGAGTCGCTCGGATGGGATAATATAGAGTCGCGTGAAACCGCGCTCATGCGGCGTCTCATGTCGGGACTGGCGGAACAAAAGCGCGTGAGCGTGATAGGCTCCCCCGATCCGGCCGCCGAGCGGTACGGCGTCGTGTCGTTCAACATCGACGGCGTGCACTCGCACGACGCGGCTACGATACTTGACAGCTTCGGCATAGCCATACGCGCCGGAGCGCACTGCGCGCATCCGCTGCTCGATTACCTCGGCGTCAAAAACGGCTGCCGCGCCAGTCTGGGCGTATACAACACCGAACGCGACATCGACAGGCTGCTCGAATGCATACCGCTTGTCAGGAGGAAACTGGGATATGGAGATTGACGCGCTTTATTCCGGAATAATAACAGAACACAGCCGGTCGGAGCGCAACAAACGCCATCTGGCGAACCCGACTGTCGTGCGGCAGGGACTCAACCCCAGCTGCGGCGACGAACTGTCGCTGGAATTGCGCTGTGAGGACGGCGTTATAACGGACGCTTCGTTTGTAGGCGTGGGCTGCGCCATATCGCAGGCGTCCGCGTCCATGATGACGGACATCATAAGGGGAAAGAGCCGTGAGGAGGCCGGGGCGCTGTGCCGGGCTTTTCTGGATATGATAAGGGGCCGCGAGTTGGACGACGCGACGCTTGACAGTCTCGAGGACGCGGTGGCGCTGCAAGGCGTGTCTAAGATGCCGGCCAGGGTAAAATGCGCGACTCTCCCCTGGCACACCCTGAACGGCGCGATAGATGATCTGACGTGAATTCTGCGGAGATTACGGAGTAATGCCGATGCGGACGTACTTTTTCCCAATCAGCGCGGCTTTTTTGACGTTTATGCTGATCGCCTCTCTGTGCGCGCTGCCGTACGCCATTGTGAGCTACCGCAGGAACGGAGCTGTTTCCGCCTGGAAGACCGCCGTCGTTTTCTCGTTCGCGCTCTACCTGCTTACGGCGTATTTCCTGACCGTGCTGCCGCTGCCCGACCCCGCGGAGGTCGCGGCGTACACATCAGAGCGGTATGACCTGACGCCGTTCCATTTCATCTCCGGCATCGCGGAGTCGGGCTTCGACATAACGCGACCCGCCACATACGCTCCGTTCCTCAAATCTGGATATTTCCTCGAGCCGCTGTTCAACTTTCTCCTTCTGGCGCCGTTTGGAATTTTCCTCGGATACTTCAAACAGAGCGCGCGGCGGATACTGCTCCTCTCTTTCCTGTGCTCGCTGTTTTTTGAACTGACGCAGCTTTCCGCGCTGTTCGGTATATACCCGCGCCCGTACCGCCTGTTTTCGACGGACGATCTGATATTGAACACGTCGGGCGGCGCGGCCGGGTACTTTATATTCTCCGGATTCCTGCGCTTCCTGCCGAAAATGGAGCGCGTTGACCGCCGGAGCGCGGAGCGCGGAGCGAAGGTCGGGTACATCCGCAGATTCGTCGCGTATATCGTGGACTACAACATCGTCAGGCTCTTGCAGGGCGCTCTCACGGGCTATTTGGGGCTCGCGCCCGCTCCGGCGTTCGTACTCGCGCTGTTCGGGTATACAATAGCGCTCGCCGCGCCGACCGGAGGCCGAACGGTCGGCAAGCTGCTCGTCTTGATAAAAATCGGGCGGGACGGGGGAAGCGCCCCGCCCGGGAGCGTAGCGGCGCGGTTCGCGCTGAGGAACGCCGCAGTCGCGGCGGCTTACGCCGCGAATTACCGCGTGCGGATCGCGGACGAAACGCAGTGGGTGTTTTTGTCGGCGTTCCTCGCCGTCTGCGCTCTCACCGCCATCGATATGCTGTACGCGTTTCGGAAGAAGGATCGGCGGCTGTGGTATGAAAGACTGACAAGAACGGAGAGCGTCAGCACGTTCAGGCAAAAAAACAATCGCCGCCGGCAAAGCGGCTGAAGTAAAACGAAAGACGTGGATCATATTCATATGGAGATTTTACAGACACGCAGTCTGACAAAACGGTACGGCGATTTCACCGCGCTGAACGGCGTGTCGCTTACGCTGCGGCGGGGCGATATCTACGGGCTTGTCGGGCGCAACGGCGCGGGCAAGACCACATTTTTCAAATGCGTCATGGGACTTGCGAAGCCGAGCGGAGGCAAGATTGAGATTTGCGGGGAGAGCGCCGATCCGGGCAGAGCGCGAAAGCAGATCGGTTTCATGACGAGTCCGGCGTTTTTCCCCTATCTCACGCCAAAAGCGAATCTGGAATACCTCCGCCGCGTCAAAGGAGTCGCCGCCGCAGACGAGACGGACAGGCTTTTGAAACTCGTCGGACTTGACGGCGCGGACAAGCCGGCCGGAACATTTTCGATGGGCATGAAACAGCGCCTCGGTATCGCGGGCGCGCTGCTCGGCTCGCCGCCGATAGTGGCGCTCGACGAACCTATAAACGGGCTTGATCCGCAGGGCATAGCCGATATCCGCGCTGTCGTCAGGGACGCGCGTGACCGGCGCGGCGTCACGTTCATCATCTCTTCGCACATATTGAGCGAGCTCGATTTGATCGCAACGCGGTTCGGATTCATTGAGAGCGGCGAACTGCTCGGCGAGATATCGCGCGAGGAACTGCATGAGCGCGCGCAAAGGTCGCTTCTGGTGGAGGTGGACGACGCCGCCAAAGCGCGGAGCGTGCTGCAAATCGCGCTCGGAGCGGCGGTCGAGGAAGCGGGCGGGCGCCGCCTGACGCTCCTGTCGCACCTCGACGAACCGAACGCTGTCGTCCGCGCGCTTGTGAACGGCGGCGTGGATGTGTACGAGATCCGCCGCCGTGAGACCACGCTGGAGGAATATTTCATGAAATTAGTCGGAGGCGCCGATGATTAAACTGCTCCGCGGCGAAGCTTACCGCATCTTGCGAAAGAAGCGCCTGTACGTTTTCTTTGCCGCGCTCGCGGTCGGGTACGTTCTTGTCGCGTACGTCCGCTCCGGCGGATTTAGCGCGGAGTCTATCCTTGGGGACACGAGGCTCTTCATACTCCTGCCTCCGCTTGCCGGAGGGGTTTTGTTCTCGACGATCTATCTCGACGATTTAAGCTCGAAAAATCTCGCCACGCTGATCGGATTCGGAGTCGGCAAGGCGAAAATCGCCGCGGCCAAACTGATTCTCACCGCGCTGTTCGCCGCCGTGGTCTACGCGCTCGCCCCGCTGCTGCTGTACGCCGCGCACGCCGCGCTCGGGTTCCCGGCGACGGCCGGCGTGATGGCCCTCGTCTGCGCGATGTCGCTGAAGCAGATGCTGACCACGGTGGCCTTTTCCGCGCTGTCCGGCGCCGTCGCGTACGGCTTGCAGAAGAAGGCGGCGGCGATGGTCGCGTACATACTGCTCGCGTTCGGCGTCGTCAGCCAACTGGCGGGGCTGCTGCTCCGAACGGAGTTTGTGAGCGGAGTCGTCCCGGGGCTCGACAGGCGCCTGATGCCGGACATAACTGACAGAATCATAACAGGGCTGACAGGCGGCGTTTTTCCCGTAGGGGCGGTCGTCGAATACGTCGTCTATGTTCTCGCGGCGCTGGCGCTTTCGGCGCTGGCGCTCGACAGGAGAGAAATGGAGTTTTGAAAGTTGAAGGTTGAAATAAGTCATGAATTTGAATAAGAAAACGGCGTTTTGGATCGGATTGGGCGTCGCGGCGGTCGCGGTCGCGGCCGGAGTTGTTTGGGGCAAGAATTATTACGAGAGCCGTTACGTCGGCAAGGACTATTACGCGGTGGTTCCCGCGGACTTCGACGCGGCGCCGGAGATGCAGTACGGCGACGACGGCAAAGAAATGGGACCCGGAAAGGAATACGCGCTCACGGCGTATGACGAGGCGGGCGAATCGAAGGATGTGCTGTTTACCGTGTTCAGCGAAAACGGCGCGCTCCCGCAGCCCGGCGAGTATCTGAAAATCAGGGCGAGCGAGCGGATTGTCGTCGGGTGGAGCGCCGTCGGCAGGGGCGACGTACCGAGAGGCGCGCTCGCGAAACTTGACTAGGAGGACGACGCGATGTATGAGAACAACACGGGCGGGAAGTACGCCGAATATTTTGTCCAGCAGCTGCGCGAGCCGGAGGATATGGGCTCGCCGGAATTCCGGGAGCTGTATAACCGGTTCGCGAAGCGCATACTGTGGATAGACGGAGACGCCGTACCCGGCGCTTTCCAGATGAACACGGCGTGGTATTTCGCCGTGCCTGAGCGCGATCCGATCTTCATGGAGCACTCCCATGAACACTCGGAACTTCTCGGCTTTTTCGGCAGCGATCCGGACGATCCGTATAACCTCGGCGGAGTGATAGAGTTCTCCGTGAACGGCGAGGCGCGGAGATTGACGCGCTCGACGCTGATATTTCTCCCCGGCGGGTTTGCCCACAATCCGATGCGAATTCTGGAGGTGGCGTCGCCTATATTCCACTTCTCTATCGTCGCCGGCGCTCGCTACGACGGGAGCGCCACATACAGATAGAGCGGGCGGAAATTGAAAGAATTTATCATCAAGAGCAACGACGCCGGACAGCGGCTGGACAGATTCACCCTGAAAGCGGCGCCGCTGCTGGCGCCGTCGCTCGCCCAGAAGTATATACGCCTGAAGCGAATCAAACTCAACGGGCGGGGCGCAAAGCGCGACGCGCGGCTGAGCGAGGGCGACAGCGTCCGTATGTACATAAACGACGAGTTTTTTGCCGGGACGCGCGGCGGCGGCGAGTATTTGTCCATAATCGATCCGGGACTCGCAATAGTCTATGAGGACTCGAATATCCTGCTTGCCGATAAACGGGCGGGTATGCTGTGTCACCCCGGAGACGGCGTGGACGGCGCGGATACGCTCATAGCGCGCGTGCAGGCGCATCTCTACCTCGGCGGGCAATGGCGGCCCGGCGATGAGGCGTCCTTCACGCCCGCGCTGTGCAACCGTATAGACCGCAATACTTCGGGGCTTGTAATAGCGGCGAAAAACGCGGATGCGCTGCGTATAGTAAACGAAAAGATCAGGGCGCGCGAGATCGACAAATACTACCTCGCCGCCGTTCACGGCGCGCCGGAGCCGCCTTCCGGACGGCTGGAGGGGTATATCTTCAAGGACACGGCCAAAAACCGCGTGTTCGTGACGGCCTCTCGCACGCCGGGCGCGCGAGAGGCCGTCACGGAGTACCGCGTCGTCGCCGGGTCGGGCGGACTGTCTCTGCTGGAGTGCAGGTTGATAACGGGGCGCACTCATCAAATACGCGCGCAGCTCGCGCATATCGGCTGTCCGCTGCTGGGCGACGGGAAATACGGGCGCGGCGATCTGGACGCGCCATACGGGCGGCGCCGGCAGGCGCTCTGTTCGCACCGGGTATTATTCCGCTTCCCCACGGACGCCGGGGCGCTGAATTATCTTCGCGGGAGGGAGTTCACAGCCACATCCGCCGATTTTGTCAAGGAATATTTTAGTTGAATAATTTCGTTTGTGATGGCTTCGCCATCACAAACGAGTCACGGGAGCTTGGATCTCGCCGCGCGCGGCTCGCAAAGAGCGCTTTCCGGGGAATAAATCCACGGGAAATGCGGAATATTACAATTTTTGCATCGTCATATAGGGGTCCCCGCGAAGTCGAAGGACCTCACGCACTCCTGTGCAAAAATTCTTTTCGCCTGCGCCGAAAAGGACGGGAGAGCGAAAACCGCCGCAAACGAAAATATTCCAAAAGAATCCCCCAAGAAGCATCGTCGGAGGCGTGACCAGCTGTAATTACCTGCCGAGCCCCCCTCGGGCGCAAGCCCGACGCAGTCCGGCACTGGTTAAAAACCTATAACTTTTTAACCAGCGGAGGTTGACATATTTTAAGAGATATGCCATAATGTAGTAAATTTGCGAAAGCAGTCGATAAACTTGGTATATTGGGGTATTTTGTAAGATTGCGCCGGAGGCGCGGCTGGGACAGAACAGTGAAAAAATGGGTGGTTAAAAAAGTATACTTTTTGCAACAGTTTCGGACCGCGTCCGGCCGGAAGCCCGGCAGGTGCTTGCAGCCGGTCATGTCTCCGTCGTCGTCGGCGGAGGCAAAACAAAGCGAAGCGCAGTCCGCGCCGACGACGCGCAGGGCGCTCCGGCGAAGCGCTTCCTAACGAAAGGAATGGTCACAATACGATGATAGTAAGTTTTGTCAACAGGAAACTCGCGGCGGCGATAGCGGCGCTCACTGTATCGGCGCTCGTCCTCGGCTTTGGGGTGGTTTTCGCGGAGTACGGCGACTCCACGACCGTAGGCGGTGTGAGCGTCCGAAACGACGACCATTCGGCCCCGGATCTCGTCAAAAACCAGATGAGCAAGACACTCACGCGCGACGAAACGGGCGCTTTCGCTCTGAACCTCTCCGTCGGCGGTTTTTCGTTTGAGGAAACCGTTCAAAACCCGCCCGAGCCGATATACACCGTCCTCGTCCTCGACGCCACCTCGTCCATGGGTCAGCGCGACGGCGGCGACGCGGACGCGGTGCGCTGGCCGAACGTCGCGGCGGCGGCGAAAGCGTATATCGAAACGCTCATAGCCGGCGCGGGAGAGCGCGAGGTGCATATCGCCGTAGTGAGCTTCGGCTACGGCGCGCGCGTGCATACATACGGCAAGGAGGCGCTCGGAGGCGGCACTGTCGGTAACAGGACGGATAAATCGCCGGACGGCACAACCCCATCAGGTTTGGCCGACGTATACATCGGCGGTTGGCGCGACGGCTATAGTTCGCTGTACGCCAAAGACGGCACGGGCGCCGATGTTTCCTCCGTACTCGACCACTACCTTAAACACGAAAAGTCCGATTACTTCTATGGCGCGAGCGAGCGGGACAATCTCATACACATAATCGACAACATCAGCCAGTATTCCGGCACGAACGCGCAGTCCGGTCTGCTGCTCGCGGACGACCTGCTGTCCGGCGTCGCGGGGAAGCGCAGCATTGTTCTCATGACTGACGGCGAATCGGCGGCGACATCCACGTTCGCGCAATTGTTCCGCGACCCGCTCGACGGCGTGAATTTGGCCAATGTGTACGCCATGTCGTCCGACGCCGGCTATGTTGACACGCTGTACGCAACCGCTGCGGCAAGCCTCAATCCCTTTGACGGCAACTGGCACAACGTTGACGTGAACGAATCGCACGGCTATCGCATCGTACCGCTGAGAGAAACGAATAAACACCCCGGGATGCTTGATAAGGCCACAGAGCTCGCGGAAAGTAGCGGCTACACTTTCGACGACGGTTACAAACTGCCGAATCTCGAACTTCAGACGACGGTACCCGGGCAAAAAATAGCCGACATCAACGAGGCGCAAAAATTCCTCACAAACGTCCACGCCATGCTCCATAGCCTCGGCGCGGTTAACGCGGATACCGGAAAGTACATAGAGGTTGAGGGCATAGTGACGTCAGAGGATGCCGAGTTTTGGAACGCCGCCGTGAAAAGTCTGTTTTGGCAGGGTGTGCACATGACATACGTGCTCCCTGGCACAAACCCTGCAGACAAAACTGTGGGTGACTACTACAATAAAAATACTTGGGCAATCGGTATGCCCGTCCCGGAGGACAAGGACCCCCGCGCCGCGATTCTCGACTACATAGAGGCGGGTGACTCTCACAACCCCTACGGCTCAAACTCCGTCCGCGCGATAACCGAGGCGACGGCGTGGGAAATCAAAGACGGTGGCGTCACGGTCTACGCCGTGGGCGTCGGGAAAGACTTAAAGTATCCGTCTTCGCTCAACGCCATGACATCATCCCCCGACACGCTGCTCGGCGGTTCCCGGCACTTCTACGTCGCGTATCACAACGCCGACATCGACGCGGAGCATGAAAACGATCCCGCATATATCGGCATCCGGATGGCGGCGCAAAAACTTGAGGAAATGGCGCTGAACGAACTCGGATACCGCGTCCGCCCCGCGGAAAACGTGACGATACACGATACGCTCGCCCCCGGCTTTTCGGTCGATGTCCAAAACCTCGCGTCGAAGGCCGCCGTCGTCCGCTCGTACTACACTGTCGGCCTCGACTCTGCGGAGTCGCCGGTCGCTGCCACAACCGAACCCGTCGCGCTGACGCCGAACAATGACGCCGATTCGCCGCTTGGGGTGGGCGAGATCCGCGTCGCCGGCTCTCAGGTCTCCGTCAACGTCGGCGAGATATGGGACGAGGCGACGGCGCGACTGATCGCCGAAAAAGGCGAATGGGGCGGCAAGGAGTACAAACCCGGAACGCCACTCTGCATCAAGGCCGCGATTACTTTCCCCATTCAGGTAAATACCGCGGCCATCGCCGTGAACACGTGGATCAACTCAAACGCCGCGGCCAATTTCACATACACGCTTGACGGCTCGAGTGTTACAGGCCCGTCCTATATTTCGCCCCAAATCTACATCCCCTACACGCAGACGGTTGTAGTCACGCCCTCGCCCTCGCCCTCGCCGTCGGAGACGCCCGAGGAGACGGAAGCCGCGGAAACGCCGGAGGAACCGGAAACGCCGGAGGAGCCGGAGACGCCCGAAGAGCCGGAAACGCCCGAAGAGCCGGAGACGCCCGGAGACTCCGGCGGCCCCGAATCCCCCGACGAACCGGAACCGGGGCCGCCGCCCGTGATTCCCGGTCTGCCGCCTGACGCGATAGTGCGTCCCGGCACGCCTGACGTCCCGCCTGAGCCGTCCGTGCCGGGCGGCGTCCTGCAGCCTCAGGTCGGCGAGGACGGCGAGGAATTTTTCATCGAGGTTGATGAGGACGGCGTTCCGCTCGGAGAGTGGCATTACGTCCCGCCCGAGGAAGTATGGATATTCGAGCCGTATCCGCCCCTCGGCGATTTCGAGCCTCCGAGGACGAGAGATGCCGGAGTGTCCGTCGCGCTCCTGGCAGCGGCGGGCGCCGCCTGTCTGCTGTTTGCGGCGCGGTTGTCGCCGCGGGCGAGACGTCGTCGCTGAAAAAGGAAAACCCGCGCGCAATCCGCGGCTTCGCCCCCGACAAATCCTGCGATTTGCCGGGGGCGAAGCGCTAAAGCGGGCGTCCGCCTCTTGCCATTGCGGGGCGCCGCGCGTATAATGCCCACCGGAGGTGATCGCGATGACGGATTACATATCTGCTCGGGAAACCGGCGGATCCGGGACGCGCGCCGGCTTCGGCGGCGGCGTGGATCCGCTCCTGTTCGACGACCTGCTCGGGCCGGACGCGAAGCTGTCCGTCCGCAACGAGAGCTGTTACGTTTACCAGCTCGAAAACGCGACGGGTACGGGGCTAATCACTATATACGACGTCTTTCCCGGCGTGACGCTGTATTACAACGACTTGCATCTGCGAAAAATCAACGGACACGACGAGCGTCCCATGCCGGGCGGCGCGGATATGCTGATCATCAACCACTGCCGCGAGGGGCGTTTAGAGTGCGAGTTCAATGACGGTGAATTCGGATACCTCGGCGAGGGCGATCTGGCGGTCAGCGCGGCGGCGCCGCTGAAAGCATCGTCGTTCCCGCTGTCCCATTACCACGGCATCTCCATACAAATCGACCTTTCACAGGCCGAGAAAACGGTCGGGGACGTCTGCGGGCTGCTGCGCGTATCGCAAATCGACTTGCGCGGGATAAAGACGAACCTGCTCGAAGGGCGCCTGTATTTCCTTGTTCGCGGCACGGACGCCGTCGCGCACATCTTCGCCGAGCTTTACAACGCGCCGCCCGAGCTGAAAGAAAACTACATCAGGCTGAAGTTCATCGAACTGCTCTTGTTTTTAAGCGTAGCCGAGCGCGT
>JAITKI010000120.1 GCA_031278515.1 Oscillospiraceae bacterium
ACGTTTAGCCGGTACTCTCCGCCGAAACGCCGGTACACAGCTTTGTCGCATTTCACCCCCCGGCTGACGAGCAGACATTTAAGTTCGAGCGAGGTCAGCTCGCCGCCGGAAATTTTATAGACGTTCATAGGCAAAATCACACCTAAGCCCACCTCGCGCCGCGCGCCGTGCCGGCGGGTCTCGTCCCAAGCGATTCAAGCGTCCGGAGCGCCTTACTGACGAACGGCAGGAGCGCGCCGTATTTTCTGTCGGCCGTTCTGTCGAGCAGGGTTTTGGCGTAGGCGCAGCCTTCGGCGTCGATTTCGTAATAGCTCCACTTGCCCGCTTTGCGCCGTTTTACGATTCCGGAATCGCAGAGTATTTTCATATGGTGCGACAGTGTTGGCTGACTGATTTCCAAGTCCTCAAGCAGGACGCACGCGCACTGCTCTCCGTTTCGCAATATTTCAAGTATCTGCAGCCGAGTCGAATCCGTGAACGCCCGGAATACGCGGATGAAATCGTTTTTCTTCATCGTCCTGCCTCCGCATGTCTGAATGTGCCGTCAGCATAACACACACATTGATACCTGTCAATATGAAATCGTGCAGAATAATTTCGTTTGTAGCAGTTTTCGCCCCTTCGTCCTTTTCGCCGCAGGCGAAAATAATTTTTGCGAGGAGTGCGTCCCGTGCGACGGAGCAAAAATTGTAATATTTCGCATTTTCCGGGGATTTAGTCCTCGGAAAATGCTCTTTGCGAGCCGCGCACGGCGAGATCCATGCCTCGTTACTCGTTTGTTACGGCCCCGGCCGTGACAAACGAATTGATGCTCGCGGGAGCAGACGCGAGACGGCGCCATAACATTGCCGTCACGCGCCTCCCTTCATTGATATTATACAAATGGCGCCGCGTCGAACATAATTAAACATATACGTCAGGCGCGCGCGAACGGCGGTATTGATTTTCCGGATTTCCCGGCTTGACGCCGGACATATGGCGACTGGAGGCGATCCGATGGAGCGATGTCTTGAATTCAAGGGTATTGAAAAGGCTTTCCCCGGCGTCCGGGCGCTGCAAGATATAAACTTCCGCGTGAAGGGCGGGCGGGTGCTGGCGCTGCTCGGTGAAAACGGCGCGGGGAAGAGTACGCTGCTGAAAATAATGAGCGGCGACCTCAGAGCGGACGCGGGGACCATCACGTTAAACGGGCGGGAGATGAACTTCTCATCCCCGAACGACGCGATTCGGGCTGGGATCTCCGTGATTTATCAGGAGAGGCAGCTCGTCCCGGCCATGAGCGTGGCGGAAAACATCTTTCCCGGAATTCCGCCGCGCGGAGCGCTCGGGCTGGTCGCCGGCAAACAGTTGAAAAGACAGGCGCAGGAACTGATTGATAAGTTCGGACTGTCCATAGATCCGGCGGCCCCTGTAGGGACGCTGTCCGTGGCGTATCAGCAGATGGTGGAAATTATGAAAGCTTACAGGCGGGACAGCGATGTGATCGCGTTTGACGAGCCGACCGCGCCGCTGACGGATGCTGAGATTGCGATTTTGTTCGATCTGATCAGGCGGCTGAAAGAGGCGGGTAAGATAATTCTGTACGTCTCACACCGGCTGAGCGAAATATTCCAGGTGACGGACGAAATCGTCGTACTGAAGGACGGGCGGCTCGTC
Organism: Oscillospiraceae bacterium; assembly: GCA_031278515.1. Lineage (GTDB taxonomy): Bacteria > Bacillota > Clostridia > Oscillospirales > Oscillospiraceae > JAISBX01. The sequence goes on from JAITKI010000120.1 coordinate 1,657, forward strand.
GCGGAGATGAAAACCTCGGAAACCGGCGAGCAGGAACTGATCCGCGCGATGGTCGGGCGCGATATTGGCGATACATACGCCGGACTGAACCGCAACGACAAGATCGGAGAGGTACTGCTTGAGGTGAGCCACTTGGAGACGGATGTGCTTCGGGATGTCAGTTTCACGTTGCGCAGAGGTGAAATTGTCGGATTTGCCGGTCTTGTCGGCGCCGGGAGGACGGAGGTTGCGCGCGCGATTTTCGGCGCGGATCCGGTTTCTTCAGGTGAAATAAAGATAGAGGGAAAGCCCGTCCGCTTCAAGACGCCCAAAGACGCTATAGACGCCGGCGTCGCCCTTTGCCCGGAGGACAGAAAAGAACAGGGACTCGTTCTTTTTCGATCTGTCAGGGATAATGTGACGATGCCGATTCTCGCGAAAGTAAAACGCGGACTGTTTCTGGATAATCACGCGGAAGATGAAATTACGATCGACGCCGTCAAGCGGTATGCCATCAAAACGCCTACGGTCGACAAAATCGTTATGGAATTGTCCGGAGGCAATCAGCAAAAGGTGATACTTGGCCGCTGGACTTCCTCGAAGATGACGACAAAGATTCTGATCCTTGACGAGCCTACGAAGGGCATAGACGTCGGGACAAAAGCCGAGGTGTACCAGATGGTATGCGATTTTGCGGGACAGGGGATCGGCGTGATTTTCATTTCCTCCGAGCTGACGGAAGTCGTCAATATTTCGGACACAATCGTCGTTATGCACGGCGGGCGCGTTACGGGACAGATGACGCGGCAAGAGGCCACGGAGGAGAAGGTTCTCGCGCTGGCTATGCTCGATTGAAGGAGGCGCGTGGAGTGTGAAAAGACTTCTCAGATCAAAAACCGTCATGCTTGTTTATGTCTCCGCTGTCGTCGTCGCCGTATTTTTTATCATGAACCACAACTACCTCAGCGGCGACAACATCAGAGGCATCATGAACAATATGAGCCTTTCCGGCACGTTGGGCGTCGGCATGGCGTTCCTGCTCATGGGCGGCGGAATAGACCTCGCGGCGGGAGCGGAGGGGTGCTTCGGCGCAGTTCTCGTGGCGCTGCTTATGAAAACCGGTATGCCGTGGCCCGTCGCCATGCTGCTCGGGCTGATGTATGGCGCCGCGGCGGGGGCGCTCAACGCGTTTCTTATAAACGGGTTAAATTTTATGGGTTTTATAGCGACTATCGCAATGTCGTCCGTATACAACGGTTTCGCGCTCGTCCTGACAAATAATCAAAATGTCGCAATCAGCAATCAGGCTTTCTGGCGCGTCGGCTCCTACGCGCTGTTTGGCGTATTCCCTATGGCCTTTGTGATTTTAATCGGACTGATTGCCGTCTACGGGTTCATCCTCGCAAAAACGCGTTTCGGCAGGTGTATTCTGCTGTGCGGAGGGAACCGGATGGCCGCGCGCTTGGCGGGCGTCAGCCCCAAGAAGGTCACGACGATCCTCTACATGAATTGCGGCGCGCTTGCGACTCTGGCGGGTTCGGTTTTGGCGGCGCGTATGCACAACGCCTCGCCTACGGCAGTCGCCACCGGCGCGCTCGACGCGATTACTGCGGCGGTGCTCGGAGGCGTCTCTTTCATGGGGGGCGGGGGCAGTATCGGCGGTCTTTTAATCGGACTGATCCTCTTGAATACCTTCAACAACGGACTCATCGTCGTCCAGCTGCCGTCGTATTGGCAAATTGTGTCGCAGGGCGCGCTTCTCATCATCGCCCTGTGCGTGGACTTCTTCAACGAGCGCGCAAAAGCCTTGGCGCTCAAGTCGTCTTCGGCGAAAAGAGCGGTGTAAGGCGCCGGCTCTGCCGAAATGCCGTGAAGGAGGATATTATGGAAAGCGCAAAGGGATTCAAAAAGTTTTTCAACGAAAAAATGGTGACGCTGCTCGTTCTGCTCGTAATTGTAGTCGCCGCGTTCACCGTTCTTTCAAAAAACGGCTCCTATCTGCATCCGGCGAATATTCGCAATATATTCAGCTTGATGGTCGTCACCTCACTGCTGACTCTCGCCGTCGGCTGTCTCATGATTTCCGGCAATATCGATCTGTCCACGGGCGCCAACGGAACGCTGTGCGGCATCCTGTTCGCGCTGCTTTTACAGGGCGGGGTCGCGTGGCCGGTCGCGCTTATAGCAACCTTGCTCATCGGCATGGCGATCGGCGCTTTCAACGCGACGCTCGTTAACATAGTGGGATTTCAGCCGTTTATCGCCACTATGGCCGTCGCGTCAGTCGCGAAAGGACTCACATATGTGGCGAATAACGCGGTGGCGGTTCCCGTAAAAGATCCTGTCATAACGTGGATAGGGACAGAAAGATTTTTCAATAATCTGCTTCCCGTCACATTGATTATAGCGATTGTCGCTTTTGTGTTTTATACCGTGCTGATGGGCGCAACGGAATTCGGCAGAAGCGTTTACTTAATCGGCGGGAACCGGGAGGCGGCGCGTCTGTCGGGCATTCACCCGGTGAAAATATCGTATATTCTGTTTATAAACAGCGGTATGCTGTCGGCCCTTGCCGGAATATTGCTCGCCGCGCGTCTGAAATCCGGAACCGTCACAGGCGTTGTGAATATGCAGTTTTCCGGGATGACCGCCGCCATGCTGGGCGGAGTTTCATTCGGCGGCGGCAGCGGCGGTTTCGGCGGCGTTTTTATCGGTATGCTGATTATCAATGGCTTTAACAACGGACTGACGGTTCTCGGAGTTTCTTCCTACTGGCAGACGGTCGCGTCGGGCGTGCTGCTGCTATTTGCCCTGACGGTGGATTATCTGAATATGAAACGGCGTGGGAAGAGGGTGAGCAAAAGGGGTTGACGGATGTTTTTCGGTTTCCGCGTGAAAACAAGCGAATAAAAAGTAAAGGCGATAATGGAAAGGGGTATCTCAAAATGAAAAAAATTATTTCTCTGCTCTTGGTTGTTCTCATGGCCGCCGGCCTGCTCGCGTGCGGCGGAGGAGGACAGAACGGGAATATCGAGACGTCGGGAACGGAGACTCAAACTCCGGACGCGTCCGCTTCCGAAACGGCGGCGGCCCCGCCGGACGGCGGCGCGGACACGCCCGCCGTGTCCGCAGACGCGCCGCAGAACGTCGGCTATATTGACGACCCGGTCGACCACTTCGCGCGCGACACGTATCAGATAGCCTATTTAAGTCCCGCGTTTATGTTTTTGCAGCAGTCGTGGTTCGCCGCGATGCAAGCCTTTGAGGAGCGCTTGAATTTTAAGGTCACATCTTTCACCGGCGAGAACAATTCGGACACCTATTTGACCAACATCGAGTTGATCGCGTCGCAGGGCTATGACGGCATCATTATGGACTGCGAGCAGCCGGTCGCGGTGCGCGCGTACGAGATCATCGAGGAGACCGGCGTCCCGTACATAGCTTTCGTGCAGTCGCTGCTTGATGAGAACGGGAAAACCGTATGTCCGCAGGTGGTGCTGGATCAGTATGACACGGGCAAAAAAACCATCGATTGGCTCATCGCCAATTACAAGAGTTATTGGGGCGAGATTGACGCGTCCACACTGGGACTCATCGACTGCACTGTCACGACAAGTCCGGATCTCGCGCTGCGCGCGGTGGCGCCGGAGGAAATATTCAAAGCGACTTTCCCGGAGGGCCATTACTTTATGGCGGACATGGCCGCGGCGGGCGGCGTGACGGCGGACGCCGCCTACACGCAGGTAATGGCTACGGTTTCGGCGCATCCCGAGATTGAACACTGGTGGGTTACGGGCAGCACGGAATTTTTCGGCTCGGGTTCCGCGCGCGTTTTTGACGATCTCGGAAAAGTTGACGACGCTCTCGTCTGCGTCGTGGGCGCGGGCGCGAATATTGTGGACTGGGACAGCATGACGCCGGATACCAAGAGTTCGCTCGTCGCTTGTCTCGCGATTTCCGACTTGCTCTATGCGGCTCCCGCCGTTTCCGGAGTAATCGCGCTGATTGACGGACGCGCGACGAAAGAAACACTGTGGCGCGATAAGACGCCGGCGGATTGGCAGTTCGGCACGGATTACGGCGTGTGGCTCGTCGAAAACGATATCATTACCCGCGACACGTACAAGACTTACTTTGAGGAGATTAACGCTAAATATCTCCTGTCCGGCGGACATACAGACTGATTTTCGGCGCGGAGGCGGGGGCGCAATGGCGCTCCGCCTCCGCGCCGCGCGTTGACGCTTCAGAATATTTTCGTTTGCAGCGATTTTCGCTCTCCCGTCCTTTTCGGCGCAGGCGAAAAGAATTTTTGCACAGGAGTGCGTGAGGTCCTTCGACTTCGCGGGGACCCCTATATAACGGAGCAAAAATTATCACGTTTCGCATTTTCCAGGGATTTATTCCCCGGAAAATGCTCTTTGCGAGCCGCGCACGGCGAGATCCAAGCTCCCGTGACTCGTTTGTGATGGCGAAGCCATCACAAACGAAATTATTCTCTTCAAATTCAGTATTGACCGGAGTTCGGGGCTTATGTTATATTGTGGCAAAAGCGCGGACCCGGGTATTGTGAATTACCAAATCGGAAAGGTGATGTGTCATGGTCAAGTATTCGGATTACGGTTTTCAAGGCAGAGCGGCTATCGTGACGGGCGGCGGTACGGGTATGGGCGAGGCTTGCGCCGTCGAGCTGGCGAAAGGCGGCGCGAAGGTGGCGCTTTTCGGACGCAGAACGGCGCCTGTCGAAAAGGTTTGCGCGGAGTGTCTGAAGTATACGGACGGCGCGCTGGCGCTCTCCGTAGACGTCAGCGACAAGGCGGCGGTGGAGGATGGCGTGGGCAAGGTACTCGATACGTTCGGCAAAGTCGATATCCTCATAAACAACGCCGGAGTGGAATCTCAGCTCGAGATGGGCGAGATTCCGTTTGTCACTAAGTTCGAGGGTATGGATCCCGACGAGTACCTCAGATTTTTCAAGATACACGCGCTCGGACACTATCTCATGAATCTCGCGGTCATCCCGAATATGCGGAAAAACCATTTCGGGCGCATAGTGAACATAACGTCCGTGACAGGTGTGGACGGCGCGTATTCGTCTCCCGCGTACACATCCTCAAAGGCGGCGGCGAACTGCCAGACGAAGGCGTTCGCGCGCAAGTACGGACCCGATAATATCATCGTGAACGCGCTCGCGCCCGGCATGGTAAATACGCCGATGAAGGCGCCGTCTCCCCCGGAGGAATTCGAGATGGTGGCGAAGGCCACGCCGCTCGGTAGGGTGGCGGAGCCGATTGACATAGCGCGCGCGGCCCTGTTCTTCGCGCAGGAGAATCTCTTTATCACCGGCCAGACCGTCGTTATCGACGGCGGCGGACGCATGTAGAATCAATTCGTTTGCGGTGATTTTCGCCCCTTCCGTCCTTTTCGCCGCAGGCGAAAATAATTTTTGCACAGGAGTGCGTCTCGTGCGACAGAGCAAAAATTGTAATATTTCGCATTTTCCGGGGATTTATTCCTCGGAAAATGCTCTTTGCGAGCCGCGTACGGCGAGACCCAAGCTCCCGTGACTCGTTTGTGATGGCGAAGCCATCACAAACGAAGATATTCATGTAAGGTTTATTTTGAAAGGAACGGTATTTGACATATGAGGGTCAAACTGGCGCTTGCGCCTCGAATGGGCAGGCAGGTCGTCGTCGAGGAGGTTGAGCTCGACGAGCCGG
>JAITKI010000136.1 GCA_031278515.1 Oscillospiraceae bacterium
GAATCATTTCGTTTGTAGGCAAATCGAGTTATGTGCATACAATATATAGTGTTGATGCATAACAAAAACACAACATATAGTGCAGAGTGCTTCTGAAATCGCGACAAACGAAAATATTCAGTACAACCTCCTACATGGGCTTGCACCGATAAGCGTTGAAAACACAAGCAAAACTGACCGTAAAAAATTTTCAAAAAGGTTTTTAATCCTGAAAAAAGGTTTCGTGATTACCCTGTAAAATGCGGACAGGCCAAACGAAGGGAGGTGAATCGGGCGTGATTGAAAAGCTGACGCCGAGCGAGCGCAGAGCCGAAATTGTACGTGTTCTGTCCGCGCGTCGTAAAGTGACTATCCGCGAGTTCGCGGAAATGTTCGGCGTAACGCAGCGAACCGTTATGAACGACCTCGAAATAATCCCGCCCGATTCATGCGCCTTTGAAATTGAGCGCGGACGTTATGGCGGCGTCAAGGCGTGCGAATGGTGGTATGACGGTAAGTTCAGGCTTTGCCGCGAGGATGAGGCGATGCTTGCGCGGTTTTTGAACAAAGCAAGCGATCCTCGTGATACGGAACGACTGAGCAAATTTCTCGCCGCCTACGGCTCTCCGGCTAATCATAACAGCTACATAGGAAAGGAGATGAAGAATTGATTTAAGCAAATCCCGCCGACATCTTGACGAATGGAGCGAGGCAGTAGGAAATGCGCGGCGCGTTTCCAATCTTGCAAGTTATAGATATGAGGGATTTATAGCATGACGCCCTTGCATGGGGTATAAACCAACCTGCGCATGGCTTGTGCCTCTTGCAAGGTCGTTACGGAAATCCAAACGTAACAGCCTTGCGCGCACCTTGAAAACTGAATAACCAATCATCAGGTACATTCCCATTGCCGACGCGATGAGCGAAAGCCGCGTCAGAGGCTGCGCAATGACAGTGCGCGAGGTATACGCGGGAACACATAATTTGAACCGCTTCATACCCTCCGCGCGGAGCGAGAAACAGCCGTCTGAGACTGCCGGGACGCCCCCGGCAGGGCGATGATAAGCAATGGGGACAATGATACTCCTGTCCGGCCATAAAGCAGAGCGTGATAAAACCGTCGCAGCAAGTGGGGGCAGCTTGGAGAGATCCTCGGAGGGGCGCGACGGATACAAATCCGGCGTGACCCGTGGAGCGGCAAAGCAGACCGCCGCCTGATGACTTCCCTGCCGCCCGACGAATCAGTAATCCGTCGGGAACCCGGCAAGTCTTGGGGGTATCGCGGATAAATACAAGACAGCAAACAAAGAAGTAATACGAAGCGCGGCATTACCACGCCCTTTTCGGGCGCGCCGCGCTTCGTACATATATCATACACACAATACAGAGGAAACATCAATGGAACGAAACATCAAACGCGGGGACATGTACTACGCCGACCTGACGCCGGGCGGCGTAGGTTCGGAGCAGCGCGGCGTCAGACCTATACTCATAATCCAAAACGATGCCGGGAACAGGCACAGCAACACCGTAATCGCCGCCGTCATTACGGGCAGGACGCAAAGTAAGGCGAAGCTGCCAACGCATTACCCGATCAAGCGGCAGCAGGGGCTTGACAGGAACTCACTTGTACTTTTGGAGCAGTTGCGGACGATAGACAAAACGCGGCTGCGCGGCTTTATCGGCGCTCTTGACGGCAGAGATATGCGTGGCATCAACGCCGCGCTCGCCGTCAGCGTCGGACTATTCGCAGCGCAGCCAAAACCCGGCGATCAAAAAACGACAAACACAACGGAGGAAACGTGAGATGAGTGTATTACAGGAGCAGATAACAGCGGCAGACGCGGATATATCCGGGCTTGCGGATATCCGGGACGTCGTAATCGACACGGCGCAGCCGAAAGCTGAACGCATAAAATCATATCTGCGGCAGATAAAGAACCCGTATCTCTACCGCTGCGGCGATATTGTCGTGCGCGTATCGTTTTGCAATACGGACGCCACGCTGGAGGACAGGCTGAAACAATACCTCCTGTCTGCTCAGGGTATACCGCTGTGAACGGTGTTCGCCGCGCCGGTGCGCGCGTTCGGAAAACCTTATTGAAAACGCCTCGCAAAAAAATATTCCAAAAAAGAAACCTTGCCCTATTGGCGCCGCGTAAAAAACGTGATAATATGAATACGGACTGACGCGGCGACCCTTTCGATTTCAGCGGGCAAGGCCGGAATGAAAGGAGAAACCGCGATGAATACATTGAAAAACATACCGGAGACGTGGAACGCCGACGGCTATCTGCGCCTGTCCAGGCTTGATCGCCGCCGCGATAAGGACGGCGCGGCGGGCGGCCTCATTGACGAGAGCAACAGCATAAAAAACCAGCGAGATTTGATCCGCGACTTTGTGAGCCGTAATCCGGATATCCGCCTTGCCGGTATGCTCGCCGACGACGGCGCAACCGGCGCGGATTTCGACCGCGAGCAGTTTAAGACTATGATCGGGCGCATAGAAGCCGGCGAAACAAACTGCGTCATCGTAAAAGATTTTTCGAGGCTCGGGCGCGATCACATTGAGACGGGGAAATACATCGAGCGGTATTTCGCTTCTAAGAACGTGCGCTTTATCAGCATCAATGACAACTATGACAGCATTAAATCGGATATGTCGGACAGCGGCAACAGCCTCATCATACCGTTCAAGAACATAATCAACGAGGCGTTTCTGGAGGATATCTCGGTAAAGACGCGGACACAGCTTGAAATCAAGCGGCGCAACGGCGAGCTCGTCTGCAACTTCGCCGTGTACGGATACCGCAAAGAGGACAAGAAGCTCATACCGGACGAATACGCGGCGGATATAGTGCGGGCGATATTCGAGGCGCGGATACGCGGGTACAGCGACAACCGCATAGCCTCTGAGCTCAACGCTCGCGGCGTATTATCTCCCGCTGCGTACAAGAAGTCTCTGGGGCTGAGGTACAACACGCCGTTCTCTGTAAATGAAAAATCATTGTGGTCGGCGAAAGCCATAAACCGTATCCTTACAAACCGGGTATACATCGGCGCGCTGGAGCAGGGCAAGCGGACGAAAGCCAGCTACCGCGTCAAAAAGACGCTGTACAAGCCGCGCGAAGCGTGGAGCGTACACGAGAACGACCACGAGCCAATCGTATCGGACGCGGACTTCGAGCTTGTGCGGGAGCTTCTCGCAAAGGATACGCGCGTGTCGCCCGAAACGGGACTGCCGCATACGTTTGCGGGCTTTGTAGTCTGCGGTCATTGCGGTCAGTCTATGTACGCGAAAACAGTCAAAAAGAACGGCAAGACGTATTTGTACTACATCTGCTCGACGCACAGGGAAAACGGGACTTGCAGATATAACGGGGTGAGCGCGGCGGTAATTGAGAAGTTCGCGCTGGAGTCCATACGCCGGCAAGTATCGGCGTTCCTGTCGGAGGGCGGCATAGGCGGGCGGTTCGGTGCGGACGCGCTGCGGGAACGCAAGCGGGCGGCTATTGAAGGTCTGATCGAAAAGTCTATTCAATCAATAAAAGAGAACAACGAGTATCTCGTGAAAGCCTACGGGCATTTTGTTGACGGCGTTGTAACGGAAGCCGAGTACCGCGTGTTCAGCGGGGGCTTCAAGACGCGCGCAGACGAGGCGGAGCGCAACATAGCGCATCTTCGGGAGGAAATATCGCGGCTTGAAAATGACGCGGGAATACGCGCGGCTGCAGAGAAATTCAAATCATACGGCAACATATCGGAGCTTGACCGCCGCGCCGTTGCGACGCTGATTGATTCCGTCGTCGTATACAATAACAAAAACATCGAGATACGCCTGCGGTATTTCTGCGGTTTTGACGCGCCTGAGTTTGCAGAAAACGGCACGTCGTCCTCTGAAAGGATGGCGATATAGCTGTGGCGCGGAAAAGCAGAAAGAATTTTAATACGGCGCAGGAACCGGTAACGCCGAAAGCGGTTGTATACGCCGCGCAGGGGTATACCCGCATATCAAAGGATGACGATAAATCCGACTCCATAGAGAACCAAGCGGAAATCATACGCGATTACGTACAAGGCAAGCCGGATATTGACCTCAAAAATGTAATCACATCAGATTTGGGGTACACCGGAACGGGTTTCCGGCGTCCCGGCTACACGGAGCTTATGTCGGGTGTTCTGAGCGGTAATGTTCAGTGCGTTATCGTCAAAGATTTATCCCGCCTCGGCAGGTCATATATCGAGGTCGGGGAACTGCTGTTTGATACATTCCCGGCGTATAATGTGCGCTTCATATCCATAAATGATCAGTACGACAGCTTCGCCGACGACGCGGGACGCAAAAAGCTCCTGATACTGTTCAAGAATCTCATAAATCATATGTACAGCCGGGATTTGGGGAAGAAGATAAAATCCGTACATGACCTGAAGAAACAGCGGGGCGAACCCGCCGGAGGCAAGCCCTACGGCTATCGCCGGAGCGCGGACGGCAAGAGCCTTGCCATAGACGAGGGCGCGGCTGAGATCGTCAGGCTCATTTTCAATTTGCGCCAAAACGGAGTCAGCGCGTGCGGAATTGTGAAGCAGTTGAATAACAGCGGCGTCCCGTCCCCGCAGAAGCGGCGTTACCTCTTGGGCGAGATAAAGCACGAGAAGTTCTCAGGCAAGATGCTGTGGGGCCCGGAAGTCGTATGCAATATACTGAAAAACGAAGTCTACACAGGCTGCCTCACGCAAGGGAAATACGCCTGTGAGGGGAAAAGGCATAAGCTCTTGCCGAAAGAGCAATGGATACGGCACGAGGATTCTCACCCCGCGATAATCAGCAAGGAGCAGTTCGCCGTCGTGCAAACATCTGTGAACGCCGCGTCCGATAAGTACAGGAAGCTCGGAGCATCAATACCCGAAAACCGTTATGTCGGCAAGGTATTCTGCTCACGCTGCGGGAAGACGGCGGCGCGTTCGGATAGCGGACGCTGCGGTAAATCGCTGTTTTACTACGTCTGCCGCACTTGTCTCGACGAATTAAAGAGTGGGCTCGGCGTCAAACGACTGCCGTCCCTGCCGCTTGTAAGGCTTGACGCGATAGTCACGGAAACGCTGCGGAAGCAGATAGATTTGCTCGTTGAATACGACGGGCTTATCGACCGGGCATTGCGCTCCGACACACTGAAACAAAAGCGCGTCGTGCTTACGCATGAAAAGGCAAAGCTCGAAAAGATCGCTGCGGGTACGGATATAACTATTTCAGCGGCGTATACGCACCATCTCGACGGGCTGCTCGACTTCCGCGAGTACGAGCTTGTGCGCGACAAGGCGGAGAGGGACAAAGCCGACGCCGGCGCGAGGCTCGCGTACATCTGTGAGGAACTGCTGAAGCGGGATATTGCAAACGTCAATACCAATACGTGGCGCGAGAGCTTCGGCGCGTTCCGTGATTTTGAGACGCCGACAAAGGAACTGATACAGACGCTTGTCAGCCGGATAATACTTACGCCGGGGACAAATGAGATTACAATCGAACTCAACTATATGGACAGCTTCGCGGAGCTGCGGGACTTGATTACGGAAAGCGGGGTGCGCGTCAGTGCATAACGCTATGACTGCAGCTGTCCCTGACGTATCAGTGTATTCCATCGCGGGGGCGTACACTATTGCCGTATACCTCCGCATATCAAAGGAGGACGGCAAGGACGAGAGCAACAGCATAAAAAACCAGCGCGCTATGATACGGGCGTATATTGATTTGCAAAGCGAGTTCGCGAACGCTCGCATTATAGAATACGCTGACGACGGCGAGAGCGGCGAGAGTACGAACCGTGAGGCGTACCAAAGGCTGATGCGCGACGTCGAGCGCGGCGTTATCGACTGTATAATCGTCAAAGATTTATCCCGCATAGGGCGCAATCTGATCGATACGGACGATCTGCTGATGAATTATCTCGTGTCTATGAACGTGAGGTTCATAGCTATAAACAACGGATACGACAGCTTCAAAAATCCGCTGTCCAACCTTGAACTGGCGATTATCAATCTCGCCAACCAGCAGTACAACAGGGACTTGGCGCAGAAGTCCGTATCCGCAAAGCTCGTTAAGCAGAGGCGCGGGGAATATCTCGCTCTCGCGCCGTTCGGATACAAAAAATCCGGTTCGGAGAAGAACAAGCTCGTACCGGACGATGTTGCGGCAAATTGCGTGCGTCTCATATTCTCCCTCGCCTGCGAGGGGCTCCGGGCGACTGAGATCGCGCAAATGCTCAACGCGCAAGGCGTCCCGTCGCCCTCGGTCTACAAGACACGGAACGGCTGCAAAAACATATGGACGCAGGCTGTTGACCCGGATTTCTGCTTTTGGACGAACCTCGCCGTGCGGAAAATCATTGCGAACGAGATCTATCTCGGCACGGCGGTTTCCAACAGGTTCAAAGTCACCGAGCCGGGGACGGGCAAGACCGCGCCACGCCCCAAAGAGGAATGGATCATATACCCGGACGCTCACGAGGCGATTGTATCCGAGGCGGACTTCAAAAAGGCGCAGCTGATTCTTCCCAAGAAGCGGTACGGCGGCGCGCCGGGGCATATTTTCGGGAACAAGGTCAAATGCCCGCGCTGCGGTCATGCGATGCTGCGCTATACGCGGCAAAACCCGCGTTTCAAATGCGGCACGGCGAAACTCACTGACCACTACGGCTGCCGGGAATATTCGATCTTTCAGAGTGATATTGAGAAAAGCGTATTGGAATCAATAAAGGTCTGCGCGCAGACGCTCATTGACCGCGAGGAAATGAAGCTCGCTATTATCGTGCGAGACAAAGCTACGGCGAGCGAGCTTGAGGCGAAAATGCGTCGTGAGCAGAAGACGGTAGAAAGCCTTGAAGCGTCAGTCTCAAAGCTGTTTGCGTCGTTTGTTGCTGAGAAAATGTCAAAAGACGCTTTCCTGAGCAAGAAAGGCACCGTAAACGATATGATTGATCGGAAGCGCTCGGAGATAGAGAAGCTGACGGAACGGCTTAAAGCCCTGACCGAGGGGCGCGCTGCCGCCGAGGCTTCAATCGCGGAGCTTACGCCGCTGCTGACGATTGAGAGTTTGGACAAGGCGCTTGTGGATACGTTGATTGATAAAATCCTCGTTCACGGTGAGCGGGATGTTGAAATCGTCTGGGCGGATAAATTCGACGTGAGGACTGAACCGTCATAAAAAGTTGATGTCTGTCGATTTTTATGTTATCCTCTAAGCAGAACGTGTATATGTATGGGGTGTTGAATGTGGCGGAGATTGTATATATACTCACGAATCCGGTTATGCCGGGCGTCGTGAAGATAGGGAAAACGGACAAGGAAGAAGTCCGCTCCCGTGTAAAGGAACTGTTTACCACGGGCGTCCCCGTGCCGTTTGACTGCGTTTACGCCTGTGTGGTCGAGAACAACGAAACCGTTGAAAAGGCGCTGCACCGGCAATTCACGGCGGAGCGGATAAATCCGAGGCGTGAGTTTTTCTGGCTGGCGTCAGAGGATGCTGTGGCGGCGCTGAAACCGC
>JAITKI010000155.1 GCA_031278515.1 Oscillospiraceae bacterium
TTCGCGCGGCTCGGCGTCCCGGAGGCGCTCCGAACGTGGGACTCCGCGCTCGTTTTCGGCGGAGGGGATTACAAGAACGTGACGCGCGGAGAGACGCTTTTCCCGCGCATCGATATAGAAAAAGAGCTCGACGAACTCAATCAACTGGCGACGGCATTATAATTAAAGCTCGGCGGCGCGTCAGACGCGCCGCCGAGCTTTGTCGAGAGGCCGTTTATTTTTCTTCGGCATCCGCGTCGGCGACTTCAAACCAGAGAGAGTACAACTCATTGAGACGGGCGCGCAGTCCGGATTCGGTCTCGCCGAGTTCCACCAGCCGCAGATAGTCTGTGGCGTGCGTCTCTTTCTCGCGGGCGAGGTCGGCCAGTTCCGCCTCCGCGTCGGCTATCGCGCGTTCGAGACGCTCCGCCCGGTTCCTCGTTGGCGCTCCGCTTTTTTTCGGCGTTTTTACCCGCACGTCCCGCTCGCGCGGTTGCTGTTGGCGCGGCTCGCGGCGGTTGCGCGTAAACTCTTCAAATGTCCCCGGGAAATCCGTGAACAGGCCGTCGCGCAGTTCCCAGACTCTCGCGGCGAACTTGCCGATGAAATATCGGTCGTGCGATACGAACAGCAGCGCGCCCTCATAGCTGTCGAGCGTGTCTTCTACCCATTCGCGCGACGCGACGTCGAGGTGATTTGTCGGCTCGTCGAGAATCAGCAGGTTGGTCTCGCCGCACATAAGGGAGCAAAGTCTGAGACGGCTCTGCTCTCCGCCCGACAAATCGCCGACCGGCTTGAATACGTCGTCGCCGGAGAATTTGAACGCCCCCAGACGGTTGCGCGCCATCTGGGACGTGAGGCCGGTCTCGTCCATCAACGTGTCGAGCGCGCTCAGGCGCGGATTCGCAAACACAATCCTCTGCGGCATGTACGCCGCCCTGACGGACGGACCCATCCGACAAAACCCGCTGTCGGGGCGCTCGTCTCCCATTATTATCTTAATAAGCGTCGATTTGCCGGAACCGTTGTCGCCTATCAGCGCTATGCGCTGTCCCTTCGTGACGACGAAGCTCACATCTTTGAACAGGACGGCGCCGTCGTATGCCTTGGTCACGCTCTTTGCCGATATGATCTCATCGCCGCGGAAGTCGAGTTCGCCGAAGCGCGCGCCGAGCTTTTTTTCGACGTGAGGCCGCTGCGTCGTCACGACTCGATCTATCCGCTTCTCAATCGCGAACGCCTTGTGCATGAGCCGCCTGTTTTCGGTACCCCATTGGCGCAATCTGTCAGCCGCGGCCCGGAGCCGCTTCGCCTCCGCCTGCTCCCGCTCGTAGCGCGTCGTCAGTTCCTCAAGCCTTCTCCGCTTCTCCGCGACGTAGAAGGTGTAGTTCCCGCTGTAGAACTCCGCCTTGCCCCCTTCTATCTCAATGATACGCGTGACGACGCAGTCCAGGAAATACCTGTCATGTGAGATAACGAGCGCCGTACCCCTGAACTTCGACATGTATTCCTCCAACCACTCCACGGCGCGCATGTCGAGGTGGTTCGTCGGCTCGTCGAGCAGCAGGATGTCCGTTTTTTCCAGAATCATGCGCGCCAGATTGACGCGCGTCATCTCGCCCCCCGAAAGTGCGGAGAACAGACGAGAACGCAGTTTGTCCGTTATGAACAGCCCGTTTGCCACGCGATTCCGCTCGAAATCGGCGTCGTACCCGCCCAGACGCTCGAACTCGAAGGCCAGCGAGTCGTATTCCGAGAGCGAGCCCCCGCCCGACTCCATGTCTCTCTCCAATGTTTCCATCCGCGCCTTTATCGCGCGCAGACGCGACTCCCCGGAACGCAGCGCGTCCTCCGCCGTAAAGTCCGGCGGATACTTGGGGATCTGCGATATGAGTCCGAGCTTTTTTACTGACGGGACGGCGACGCTGCCCTCATCGGGCTCAAGCTCGCCTGATATGAGACGAAAGAGCGTCGTCTTGCCCGCGCCGTTGCGCCCGAGTATGCCGACGCGCTCGCCCTCATTTATTTCAAAAGAAAGTCCGTCGAGGATGTTATTTCCCTCCTCGAACGCCTTTACCACACTTTGCGCGGAAATATCGACCATCGGACACATGCATCCTTTCGGATTTCGCGTTTTCCGGGGATTTATTCCCCGGAAAACGCTCTTTGCGAGCCGCGCGCGGCGAGAAGCCCGCTCCCGTGACTCGTTTGTGATGGCGAAGCCATCACAAACGAAATTATTCCCCCTACATTAGACTTGTAATCGCACGGGGGCGGTATTATAATGATATGCATCAGCATTTTTATGTTTTCGGGCGAGGTTTGAAACAGGTTCAAACTTCATTTGATTTAACGGCGTTTTGCCACGTCATTTTGCGCCTGAAGCAAAACGAAAGGCATGGTCATATTCATGGTTCCGGGAAATTTTGAATCGTATATCAAGGCGGGCGGGCGGTGCCATCTCGTGGGAATCGGCGGCGTATCGATGTCGCCGCTCGCGGAGGTGCTGCGCGGAATGGGACTGCGCGTCAGCGGTTCCGACGTCTGCGGCGGGCGGACTATCGAAAAGCTGCGCTCGCTCGGAATAGCCGTATCGATAGGACACAGCGCCGCCAACGTGGACGGAGCGGACTTTGTGATCCGCACCGCCGCCGCGCGCGACGATAACGCGGAAATCACCGCGGCGCGCGAACGCGGCATACCGGTGTTCGAGCGCTCCCAAGCGTGGGGACACATAATGAAAGGCTACCGCGAGGCCGTCTGCGTCGCCGGTACGCACGGCAAGACCACCACGACTTCAATGATCACCCACATCCTCATGGCGGCCGGCGCCGACCCGACTGTCATGATAGGCGGCACGCTGCCGATACTCGGCTCCGGCTACCGCGTCGGGCGCGGCGACGTCATAGTCCTGGAGTCGTGCGAGTATTACGACTCGTTTCTGAATTTTTTCCCGACTGTCGCCGTCATTGTCAACATCGACGCCGATCACCTGGATTATTTTCACAATCTGGAAAATGTCAAGAAATCATTCCGCAACTTCGCCGCAATCGTGCCGCAACGCGGCGCGATTGTCTGCTGCTCGGACGATGAAAACACGATGGACGCGCTCAAGCCGCTCGGAAGAGAGCTTTTTACCTTCGGTACGGGCGCCGAAGCGAGACTGCGCGGCGTAAACGTTCGTCTCGACGGGAAAACGTCCTCGACCGACGTATTGCTCGACGGGGAGAGACTGTGCCGTCTGACGCTCGGCGTACCGGGCGCGCACAACGTACACAACGCGCTCGCGGCGGCCGCCGCCGCGACAGCGCTCAAGCTGCCGCCCGAGGCGATAACGCGCGGACTGCAATCATTTACGGGCGCGGGCAGACGTCTCGAATACAAGGGCAGCGTGAACGGCGCCGACATATACGACGACTACGCGCACCATCCGAACGAGTTGCGTGTCGTGCTCGACGCCGTGAGCCGGTTCGGTTACAAGCGCGTTATTCTGGCATTCCAGCCGCACACTTTCACGCGCACAAAAGCCCTGTTCGACGATTTTGTCACGCAGCTTGGCAGGGCTGACGCGCTCTTCCTCGCCGAGATATACGCGGCGCGCGAAAAAAATACTGTCGGCATATCGTCAAAGGATCTCGCCGACAAGATAGACGGCGCCGAGTTCTTTCCCGACCTCGCCGGTCTGCGCGAGCGCATCGCCGGAACGGCCTCTCCGGGAGACGTCGTCCTCACGGTGGGCGCCGGCGATATATATAAGGTAGGGGAGGAACTTGCCGCCGGAGGCGCGTAGAGCGGAACGGCGCCGCGCCGCGACCCTCTACGCGCGGATCGGCAGAGACCGCTTGTCCGGCGCGTAAACGCTCCTGATATCCGCCCCGAGTCCGCGCAGCTTGCCCACTATGTCCTCATAACCGCGCTCGATATATTCGACGCCTTCGATCTCCGTGACGCCGCCGGCGCAGAGACCCGCTATCACCATGGCCGCGCCCGCGCGCAAATCGCACGATCGCAGCGGCGCGCCCGTCAGCGCGGGTACGCCCTCGATTATCGCCGTTCGGCCACTCACCTGAATGACGCCTCCCATTTTCACAAGCTCGCCAGCGTACCTGAAACGGTTGTCCCACACGCCCTCCGTGACGACGCTCGTACCCCGGGCAAGACACAGTATGGTTGAAATCTGGGGCTGCATATCCGTAGGGAAACCGGGGTATGGCTGCGTCTTGATGTTGGTCCTGCGCAACGGTGCTTCCCTCGTGACGACGACCGCGTCTTCGCCCTCATAGACGTCCACGCCCATCTCCCGCAGCTTTCCCGATATGCTGACCAAGTGCTTCGGGATCACGTTTTTAACGGCGACGCTCCCACCCGCGCCGGCTGCGGCGACCATGTACGTCCCCGCTTCTATCTGATCCGGTATTATGGAGTACGATCCGCCTGATAACCGCTGTACTCCGTTGATTTTGATCACGTTCGTCCCGGCGCCTTTTATATCGGCCCCCATTGAGTTAAGGAAGTTGGCGAGATCTACGATATGCGGTTCCTTCGCCGCGTTCTCGATCACGGTACGCCCCTCGGCGAGCGCGGCGGAGAGCATGATATTTATAGTCGCGCCCACCGATACCACGTCTATATACACGACGGCTCCCGCGGCGCGCCCCGCCGTTTCCGCGGTGACTATGCCGTTTTTGACGCTGACGGACGCCCCCATTGCGGTAAATCCTTTGATATGCTGGTCTATCGGACGGATCCCGCCGAAATTACAGCCGCCGGGCATCGCGACGCTCGCGCTGCCGTACCGTCCGAGCAGCGCCCCCAGCAGGTAGTACGACGCGCGTATCCTGCGCATATCGTCGAATGTCGCGCGCGTACCGGAAACGCGCGAACAGTCGATGTCCACCGTGTTTTTGTTTACGACGCCGACTCTCGCGCCCATTTGCTTCAAAATGCCAAGCAGCATGGTCACGTCTGATATGCGCGGTATATTCTCAATCCGGCACGTCCCGTCTACGAGCAGCGCGGCGGGTATGATCGCGACGGCGGCGTTCTTGGCGCCGCTGACCTCCAACTCGCCGTACAGCGGTTTCCCGCCTTGGATGATATATTTTGTCACGAATCCAACACCACCGGTAATTTTAATGATTTCGTTTCTCCCACTATCCAGTATGCCCTCAACCCGACTTAACAAACTGTAACATATTTTAACCGATTTGGCAAGTATTTTTTATGATCACGGGGCGCGCCGCGCCTTTCGTTTACAAAACAAAAACATTTTGAAACAAAACTCAATACGCCGCTCCGACACGCTCCACCGCGCCGGAGGAGTATACAAAAAACTCCCCCTGATCCGTATCGACGCGCCACCCGGGGCTCAACTCGCCGTCTCCCGCCGCGCTCACGTTAAACTGGTATCCCGCCTCGACTTGTGTAATCTCCCCGCACGGCGCACCCTCTCCTTTCACATACGCCAGAAAGGACAAGAGCGCGTCGGCCGCTCCTGAAATGCTCTCACCCGCCGCGTCACGCGCCGCGTACGCCCGCCGTCCGGACACGCGAATCAGGCTGCCGTCTTCATACTCAAATCGCACCGGGCAATTGAATACCGGCGCCCCCTCAAACGTACACACCGCCGACACCGACGTGACGCCGTCCGAGCGCTTAATGTCGGGCGCGCCCGTACGCAGACCCATGTCCTTAATCAGTCCGCGCGCGTGCGCCTCCGCGCTCTCCGCCGCCGCGTCGCCGGGATAGATTTCAAACACAAATTCCCCCCTGCCGTTGAACGACGCGGAGCCGCGCGCGCCGAGGTAGCGCGATATGCTCCCGCTCTCCGTTTTTTCGCAGTTCCCCAGCACGGCGGCCGCCGCCGCGTCCTCCGCCGCCGCGTCGCGGCTTGTCCCGCGAGACGCGAGTCCGCCGGCGCCGCCTATGGAGGACGGCTCAAGCACAATACCATTATTGCCCATTATCACGCATATATCCTCTATGACCTCACGGCGCGCGGATATTTCTCCCGCCCTGCCCCATACAAAAAACAAGAGCAAAAAGAGATTTATCATTATCAACGCCGCAATGACGAGATTTTTGATTCTTCCGACGCTCATACCGCTCCCGTTTCACTTTTCACGGCTGCTGCCGGCGCAACCGGCGCGGCCGCGTCAACGCGTATCCATTCGGGAACGAGCTCGCTCCCCTCGGCGTCGGAGTACGCCAGCGCAAACTCGCCGCCCGCCGCCGCCAGCGCCAGCTGCTCCGGCAGCAGCGTCACGGCCGCGCCGGTTACCGCGTACCGCCGGAACGTCAGCTCCATGTTCGTCGCCTCTCCGCCGCTCACCGTCACGCGCGCCGCGCTCCGTCCGCCGCGCAGATACACCCTGCCGCCCGCCACGCTGTACGCGAACGACACCGTATACACTCCCGGCTCCTCCTCCAGAACACCGGTCAGAAAAATACCGGCGTCGCCGCACGTCTTCCCGATCGTGTTGAAGACGGCCGCGCGCGCCGCCGCCACGGCCGCGTCAACAGGCCGCGTATCCGGCGCGGCGACGCCGGCGGCGCGCGCAACCGGCGCGGTGCGCCTGTAGACGGCGTCGCCGCTTGTGTCGATGCTGAGCTTAAACGTGCTGGTCACGAATACCATCGTGCCGTCCGTCTCCGTGTAGCTCGATTGCGGCTGGTTGCCAACGCCCAGCCCGGACAGCGCTTCTCCGAGTCTTTCAACGTCCGCCGCGGGATTCGCGGCTTCCACGACGGGGTGCGCCGCGTCCGGCATCAGTACGACGTACGGGTCGCCCGAGTATCCTCCGTCCGTCTCGAACGCGAATCTGACGCCGTTGCCGCCGTACAGACCGACTGCCTGCGATTCCTCCCCGAGCGAATCGGTATCCGCCCCGTAAAACGCGCCCGTCCGCGATTCCTGAAACAGCAGCCTGACGCGCTCTCCGCTGAACACAACGCATAGTCTGCGCGTTTTCAACCCGTCAGTCGGTTCGCCGGCTGACGGGTTGGCGCCAAACCACACTCCGAGCATCTTGACGTCCACGCTCTCGGGATACGCGTAATATATGCACGGCAGCACGAGCGCGTCGCGCCACTCCGCCTCGCCTGTCTCCCCGAAATCCGACGCCGATCCAAACGCCTCTCCGAACACGCTGCCGGTTCTGTCGTACATGAGCTCAAGCTGCGCCGCGTCGTATTTGGCGCCGTACCGCTCCCCATATTCATTAGTTATCACTATGCACGAGGGGCGCTCCGCCGCCGCCGTTCTCACAGACGCGCCGGCGGCGCCGTCCGCCGTCCACCCGTCTCGGAACACTCCCGAAAAGACGGCCAAAAGCGGGACGGATTCACCCTCGCCGCCGAATATCGCGGCGTGACTGCCCAGCACGAGAGCGCTCGCCGCAAGCAGCGCAATCAAAATACTCTTCACCGCCTCAATGGCGCGCGCGCTCATCGCTCTCACCTCCGTCGTCTCCATCGTCTCCGTCGTCTCCGCCGGCCGGCAGAGTTATCGTCACGGATGTTCCCTCGCCCGGCGAACTGTCTATATCTATCCTGCCGCCGTGTCTGCCTATGATCTCGCGCGCGATGGACAGGCCGAGACCCGTACCTCCCGACTCGCGCGATCTGGCCTTATCAACGCGGTAAAATCTGTCGAATACGTGCGGCATATCCTCGGGCGGTATGCCTATGCCCGTGTCCGAAATGCGTATCCGAACGCTGTCTCCGGAACCGCCTCCCGTGATGTCCACACGTCCGCCGGGAGGCGTATATTTAACCGCGTTCGTCAGTATGTTCATAAACACCTGCTCTATGCGCGCGCGATCGCCCCTGACAGTCGGGAGTCCTTCCTCCATCTCGATGTTCATATCGAGTCCGCGTTTACGCGCGTCGAGCGCGATGGCCGTACACACGTCCCGTATCGACCGCTCGATTGAGAACTTCTCGGACTTCAACTCCATGCTGCCGGCGTCAAAACGCGAAAGCTCCAGCAGATCGCGCACGATATTTGCCATCCTGTCGCTCTCATTGAGTATGACCCGCAGAAATTCGCTTGCGGTCTCCGGCGGAATATCACTGTTTTCAGCCAGCGTCTCGGCGTACGTGCGTATACCCGTCAGCGGCGTGCGCAACTCATGGGACACGTTTGCGACAAATTCGCGTCTTAGTCTCTCCGCCTTCTTCAATTCCGCAAGCGTGCTCTCGATCTGCGACGCCATCATGTTGAACGTCCGGGCGAGTGTTCCTATCTCGTCGTTCGACTCGACGATTATCTCTCTGGAAAAATCGCCGCCCGCCATCGCCTCCGCAGCCTTTGTCATACCCTGTATGGGCTGCAACAGCGCCTTTGACAATATAAGACTGATGGCGGCCGATATCACAAAGCCCACGGCGACGGCCTCGAGTATGAGCTGAAACATCTCCGCGCTCTGATTTTTCGCCGTTTGCCTGTTGTCATATATATATACGACGAAACTCGTTCGCCCGTCCGCGGCGGCCACCGGCACCGCGACGTCCATATACTGCCGGCCGGCACCGCTCCCGAAAGCCGTCTCTCCCGTGAGCGCTTTCAGCACATTGCGCGTCGCGGCGGGCGTCCGCGCCGCGTCACTGTCCGATCCGGCGAGAAAGGCGCCGGTGACGCCGTCCAGTATATAGTAGTTGCGCGTACCTATATCGATACCCAGCAGACCGGCGTACACGTCGAGTATCCTGCGCATCCTGTCTACGGCGTCAGGCTCGCCGGCCGCCTCGCGCAGCGCGTCCATCATGTCCCTGTCGGAAAAGACAGTCTCCATGCGCCTGTAGAATTCGTCGGTATAGAAGTCGCTCACGCCGCGCGTCAGAAACACCAGCACGACGGTCATGAGCAGTATTATGAGCAGCACCATGATGAATACGAGCTTCGATCTCAGACTGACGCTCACTTATGACCATGCCTTTCGTTTTACTGAAGATTGAACTTGTTTCAACCTCCTACCCCTCGAAGTAGTACCCGGCGCCCCGCTTTGTCATTATATATTTGGGCTGTCCGCTGTCCTCCTCTATTTTTTCGCGCAAACGCCGCACGGCGACGTCCACCGCGCGCACATCGCCCACAAAGCCGCTGTACCGCCACACCTCGCGCATCAGATCCTCGCGCGAGAAGACCTTACCGGGCGAGGCCGCCATAAAGCTCAACAGTTCAAACTCGCGCTGTGTCAACTCCGCGCTCCGCCCGCCGATAAACGCGTCGCAGCGCTCCGCGTCTACGACGAGTCCTTCCGCAAGCGTGACGTCGCGCTCGGCCGACCTGCGCGTGTTGGCCTTCACGCGCGCCAATACCTCGCGTATGGAGAAAGGCTTCGTAACATAGTCGTCGGCGCCGAGTTCCAATCCGAACACCTTGTCCGTCTCCTCCTCCCGCGCCGTCAGCATGATGATGGGCGTCATGCCGTCCTCCGCGCGAATCCTGCGGCAGACCTCAAAGCCGTCAAGCAACGGCAGCATGACGTCGAGCAGTATCAGATCCGGGCGCGATTCCCTGAACAGTCGCAGCGCCGACTCCCCGTCGTAGGCGGACAGTATCTCATAGCCCTCTTTCTTCAGATTGAAACTCAAGATGTCCACTATGCTTTTCTCGTCGTCTACAATGAGTATATTCTTACTCACGCGCGATTCTCCCGCCGCTCGATTTACGTGACTCGTCCGCAGGCGCGCACAACAGCGCCCTGAATATGCCGGCTATAGTCTTGGCGTCTGTTATTGAGTTTGATCTGATCAGATCCAGAACTTTTTCGACCTTTACAGCCCTCACCGCAAGAAACTCATCTTCGTCCGGGTGCGCCTCTCCGCGTTTCAGTCCGAAAGCGACGTACAGATGCAGCGCCTCTTCGCAAAAGCCGGGCGACGGATATATGACGCCGAGATACAGCAGGTGTTTTGCCGAGCAGCCCGTCTCCTCGGACAGTTCGCGCCGCGCGGCCTTCCTGTGTCCCTCTCCCGGTTCGAGTCTGCCCGCCGGAAGCTCCAGCATTTCCTCGCCTATCGCGTAGCGGTACTGCCGTACCATCAGCACCCTTCCGTCGTTCGTAAACGGCGCGATCACGACGCCCCCGCTGTGTTCGACGACCTCTCGCGTGACGCGTTTGCCGGTGTGCAGCGCCGCCTCGTCACGCCTGGCGCTGAAGACCTCGCCTCTAAACACCACCTCGCTCGAAACGCGTCTCTCCGTGTAATTCATGCAGTTTCACTTCCCAATTTCAAAAAGTAGCGGCGGCTCTCAAACGGCTTTGCCGGCCGCGGTCGTTTCCGGCTGGTTTTCGGGCATACGTCCCGCAAACGCGCACATCTCCGATATGACGCACTCTCCGCAGCGCGGAGCGCGCGCCGTACACACGGCGCGTCCGTGCAGCACGAGCATGTGGCAGAAAGTGTTCGATTTTTCAGGCGGGAGTATCTCACGCAGGCGCGACTCTATTTTCTCCGGCCGCCGAGTATCCGTGAGACCTATCCTGTTTGCGAGTCGTATGCAATGCGTGTCCACCACTACGGCCGAGGGGGCGCTGAAGATGTCGCCGAGTATTAGATTGGCTGTCTTGCGCCCCACTCCGGGCAGTTTCAGCAGTTCGTCCATCGTACCAGGAACGCGCCCTCCGAATTCCGACAGCAGCATTTTTGAACACTCGACAATGTCGCGGGCCTTGCCCCGGAAAAATCCGCACGAACGTATGTAACTCTCGACCTCCGCGACATCCGCTTCCGCAAACGATTTGAGCGAATCGAAGCGTCTGAACAGAGCCGGCGTCACGCGGTTGACGCGCTCGTCCGTGCACTGCGCCGCAAGTCTCACCGAAAACAGAAGTTCATAATCCTTCCCGTACTCCAGCGAGCAGGCGGCCTCCGGATACTCCGTCTCGAGTCTCCGTATTATCTCTGAAACATCAATGTCCGTCTCGTCCACCCCGTCCTCCGCCGGATCGCGCGCGTCCGTCCGACGTCTGTCCGGTTGAGTATAGCACTATTCGTCGAAAATGGCAAACGCCGCGCCGGGGCGGCGCCGCTCCCCGGGCTTTATGGCAAAAAACGCCGTAAAACGCCGCGAATATTTTCGTTTGCGGCAGTTTTCGCCCCTTCGTCCTTTTCGCCTACGGCGAAAAGAATTTTTGCGGAGGAGTGCGTCTCGTCCTCACGGACTGCGCTAAGCAAGTTTCCGGCTAAAGCCGGGAACTTGCTCGCTCCGTCGTTCGTCCTC
>JAITKI010000013.1 GCA_031278515.1 Oscillospiraceae bacterium
CCAAATGTCCAACGTGAGCCGCCGTATTCATCGGCATTTTCCTCACCCGCACAGTGTTAGGCGGCGGCAGGGTTTAGGAAAGCAAGCCGCACCGCTCCAATTCGCGGGTCCATAGTTCCCGCATATACCGCGCAAAAAGAGGCGACCTATCTTTGGCGAACCGGTTCGGGAAGTGCGCGCCCAAGCCTTTGACGTTCAGTATCGCAAGCGCGGCGCAACATCAGAGAGTTTGACCAGATCAAAGGTTGCGGTTACTTCAATACTTATTCCTATTCATTCTTCATGAATTGTTCGCGCAATTCGTCAAGGACAGTCAACTGTTTTTCGCTTTGAGTTTGCGAAGCTATTTCGTCTAACCATTCTTTGAACATATCTATCTCTACTGGTTCGCCTGAGAGTACATAGCTCGATAATAATGATATTATCGTGTTTCTTTCGCTCCCTTCAAACTCGCAAAGTGCATTTAAAAACGTAAAAGGTCGCTTAAAAATCATATCTTTAAGCTGTACGACATTGTGTTCAGTTACTGCACCATCTGACTGTAACAAGACCGTCATAGTTGTCTTTATATCTTCCGCTGTAGGAGATAGTTCTCGTTCTTCTATGGGGGTAGCTGAATCCGATAGTTCTCGTTCTTCTATGGGGGTAGCTGAATCCGACAGTTCTTGTTGTTCTATGGGGGTAGCTGAATCCGACAGTTCTTGTTGTTCATCATTGTCGCTTGACTCGCATGCGACGAACGAAAGAGAAAGAGCCATAACGCAAATTATTGCAAATGATAGAACTATAAGGCTCCTTGATTTCTCGCGGGAACACTCCTCTTTTTTCACTACTGTCAACTCCTTGTAGCTATTATTGTTCTGAAATAATGATATCTCCAGTTGTATTATGACCATTCGCAGTTTGTGTCATTACATCAATATTATTAGTCGTGAGAGTAAGCATATTGGCGTTAAATACTCTTACACATCCGTATGTTGCGGCTAATGTTGTCTGGCTTCGACCGCCATGTATCCAAATCCCGCTGCGTGGTGGTACATATGAATTTCCAGTTGCACC
This sequence comes from Oscillospiraceae bacterium, assembly GCA_031278515.1. Classification (GTDB taxonomy): domain Bacteria; phylum Bacillota; class Clostridia; order Oscillospirales; family Oscillospiraceae; genus JAISBX01. The sequence goes on from JAITKI010000013.1 coordinate 1,060, forward strand.
GGACATATTGATATATTTGTTTGTCCCGTATGCACCTGTGTCTGTGTGCGGTCCAGCAGTAAATCCAGTATATGGTCCAACTGGTGTGTTTCCGTTGGTCACATTCATTGCTGTCCCGTTTTCTGATTTTCCTAAACAAGAACAAGAAAACATATTTGCCCCACTCGCATCAAATAGAGTTAGCGTACCTGTGTTATTACGGTTTGTGGGGAGAACCACCGTGATTTTCCATTTTCCGTGACTAATGTCCGGATTAGTACCGGTTCGTTGGCACATAAGAGTTCCGCCTGATGTATTGTATACTTTAACTTTCGTATAGAAGGAGCCGGCGTTTGAAAAAGTAACTGAAAAGATTTCAGTTTTTGAAGAACTTCCTATTGGAATAGTGATAGATTTTTGTGCTTTTACGTATTCGGTGCTGTTCCGAATGCCAATTATTTGAACGTAGTAACTGCGAGCCACGGTCGTTTGAGTTGTCTCGGTAAAAACAACACTCAACGTAGCTGCTTGGTTCACGGTAATTGTCCCCGAATATGACATTGTACCTATTGTTGGTATAGGTCCATTAGCTGCTACAAGCGGAGTAATACTAGGACTATTCCATGCCTTGCGCGATAACGCTCCAAACGAAGACGGAATTGAAGTCGTCATATTTATTGATGTTGTTCCTATATTATTCAAACCAACAGTTTTCGTTGTCATTGACTCGACAGACTGCGAGGAATTTACTCGCTCATAGACTGTGTTTATATCGCTATCTGTTAATCCGATCAACGACGAAGCAAACAATTCCTGGTCAAGACTATAGAATTTATACAATAATGCATTCCATTCTTCGTCATATGGATAACCTTGACTTTTATATGCTTCAATTGATGTTCGTAATGTGTCAGCATCGAACAACGGAGAAGCAGGCGATGAATCATCTGTTTGGATATTCGATTGCCACCCTAAGAAACTGTTTTCCAAATTTTCCGCGATGATTAGCAGATCCTCCGCTACACCACTTTCGTACAAGGTATCAATTGTGGCTAAGAAAGTAGCGATTTCCGTTTCTTCGCCGCTTGCGATATATGAAGATAACGAAACGATTACGCTGTTTTGTTGGTCTATGCCAAGTGTAGTTATTGCCTCCAATACTTTATTCGGCTCGGTAAAAAATGCATATTCTAAGTCTTGGAGTGCAGATTCTGTTTGTGCGCCGTCAGATTGAAAATAAAGTTCTATTATTTCATCAATAACAGGGTTTGTACTTATGTTGTCACTGTTATCAGCTAGTACCGGCAAAGCAAGCGAAAACAGCATTATCAGCGAAAAGCTGATTATAAACTTTGCGGTTAATGTTTTATTCATTATTAGTCTCCTATTGCATAGTATTTTAAGTTTATTCTATCCGCACACCCGGCGGAAATGTCGCAGCTATGGAAGCGTGAATACCTTGCTTTGAGGTCTGAACTTCACCCTCAAGGTTTGAATTTCACCCTCTGCTTGTATGCCTCACGGGGAATAAGCCCCATCGGCAGGGTATGTACCCGAGAACCCGGCGCATACAACCAAGCCTAAAGGTACGCCTCTATATCATCGCGCAACTCACCTGAACAAGTTGCCCGTGATCCCCTTCGCTTCTCTGTCCGTCAGCCGCGACGGGATAATCTTAATAGCCCATTGGAACCACACCCTTCTCCGTAGTAGTGCTAACGCCTCACATCAACTCAATCTCCGCGAACTCCTTGCCAATAGTGCCGCTCCCGCGAATTGCGGGGCTTTTATGATGATTACGTCATCAGGGCAATCTTCGCCGATATGGAAGTATGAGTACGTCGCTTTCGAGGTCTGAATTTCATCCTCTACCTGTATATCCGTTTTCGAGGCCAAAATGTTACACGCGAAGCAAAAATATTTTTTCCGGTGTGTCATTTTGAGGATATTTTCATCCCTCTGCCCTATACAACGCAGGAGGAAGCGAAATTTACCGCTGAAATCGCAAATTTTTTAAAAAAATTATTTTCCCTCTGCAGACTGCGCGATTTCGAGAAGCTGCTCGACCGGCAGATAGCCCGTCACGCTGAAAATATAGCCGTCGAAGTCCCATACGACCGCACTCTTGTATCCGTCCGATTCCGCCGTGAATGTGTGATAGACAATGCCGTCACGGGATGTCCGGCTGTACGCGACATGCTCGTAATTGGCCGACATCGCGTTGTCGGCGGGTACGAACGTGAACTCAATGACATTACCCTCCGCGTCGGCGTAGCGGAGCGCGGTGATTTCGCCCGGCTTGAATTCGCTCTCCAATGCAAAGCCGTCCGGCAGGAAGGACGGGCGCCAATCGGCGGCGCCGTCGTCCGGCGCGTCGGTTTCGACGGGGCCGAACCTGACGTACACGTCAAAGAAGACGGCGAGCGCCTCGCCTACGCTCGCGCGGACTGCGGGAACCGTCAGCAGCAGGAGTCCGACGGCGACGAACAGCGCTGCCGCCACCGCCGTGAGCCGTTTGATCCACGGAATGACGACGGCGACCCGCGTTTCCCGACGCGCTCCGGCGAACAGCGCGTCCATACGCCGTTTCTGGAGGTCGGAAACGGGTATGTCCGGCGCTTTTTCCAACTCATCCAGTTCGCGCTCGTAGTTTTCGACGACCGCCTGCCTGAATATCGCCTCCAATATACTGTCGTCCGAAAAAACAGACTCTTTCTTTCCCATAACCATCACATCCTTTTCTCAAACGCGGCCCTGACCTTGGCGCGTGTCCGCGCCAAACGCCCGTTGACCTGCGGGAACGTCATGCCGAGTTCGGAACAAATATCCGCAAAGGACATCCCGTGGATATACTTCATCTCCAGAATCTGCCGACTCAGCGGCTCCAATTCCGCTACGCAATCCATAAGACGCTCGTAATCCTCCCGCGTCTCAATGCGCAAATCGGAGGGCGCCTCTCCGGACGCAAGCTCCGGCGCGCCCTCCGCGTCAAGACGCACGGCGTCTTTCAGCGGCTTGCCGCGCCGCAGAATGTCTATGCACCTGTTCCTAACAATCCTAACGCACAGATTGCGGAAATTTACCGCATCCAGTGAAAGAAATTTTTCTTTCCGCTCCAAAACCCTGACAAAGGCGTCATGCACGGCTTCCTCGGCCAGTTCGTTTGAACGCAGTATTCTATACGCTGCTTTCGTCAGCAGCCGAAAGTTCTGCTCGTACAAGTACGCGAACCTGTCCCGTTCCCCGTCCGATTCAAGCGCGGATATGTAAAACGTGAGCATAAAAACGATTCCTCTTTATCAAACAGCATATGGTAGTTCCGGAAAGCATTGTAACATAAAAGCGATGCGATTTCAAGGTATAACTTTGTGATAGCATAACAAGATATTCAATAATTACATAACATGTCATATAACGCGCTAATATATGCTGCCGCGTTTCCCCGCGACGCGCGAAAATCGCGTCCAACTATAAAAAGCACCGCCTCGACCGTGATTGATACGGTTGGGACGGTGCGGAATATTACAATTTTTGCTCCGTTATATGGGTGTCCCCGCGAAGTCGAATGACTTCACGCACTCCTGTGCAAAAATTCTTTTCGCCTACGCCGAAAAGAACGGGAGAGCGAAAATCGCTGCAAACGAAAACATTCGAATATCGCCATGATTATTGACGAATCTCTGCGGCGTCTGCTATACTGTGCCGGCAAAGCGCCCCCGCGTCGTCCGCACATGAACGTCCCGGCGTGGACTCCGCAGCGTGGCGCTTGGCGCTTGAAGGAAACGAAAGGCGTGGTCATATCTATGTTTTACCAGAGTACGCGCGGACAGATCGCGGACGTCACGGGTGCGGCGGCGATAGCCGGCGGACTCGCGCGCGACGGGGGACTTTTTGTACCGGACGCGTTCCCGCTCCTGCCCCCCGGCGCCGTCGAGACGTTGGCATCCATGCGGTACGACGGGCGGGCCGTCCGTATCATGAGTCCGTTTCTCGACGACTTCGACGCCGGCGAGCTGTCTGACTTTGCGCGCGCGGCGTATTGTCCCGGCGGGTTTGACGACGCCGGCGCCGCTCCCGTCCGCCGTCTGACGGGGGGAGATTTTTTCCTCGAGCTGTGGCACGGCCCCACGTGCGCGTTTAAGGATATGGCGCTGCAGATCATGCCGCGCTTAATGACGGCGGCCATGCAAAAGACGGGCGACACGCGCGGCGTGTGCGTACTCGTCGCCACGTCGGGCGACACGGGCAAGGCCGCGCTCGAAGGATTTCGAGGTGTTCCGCGCACTAAAATTATGGTGTTCTATCCGCGCGACGGCGTGTCGTCCGTGCAGAAGCTGCAAATGACGACGCAAGAGGGGGACAACGTGAACGTCGTGGCTGTCGAGGGCAACTTCGACGACGCGCAGACCGGCGTCAAGCGCATATTCGCCGACGACGGTTTCTGCGAAAGACTCGCGTCGCGCGGCCTTTTCCTCTCGTCGGCAAATTCGATAAACTGGGGGCGGCTGCTCCCGCAAATCGTGTACTACGCGTCGGCGTACTGCGACTTGGTAAGCGGCGGACACATCAGTCGCGGCGAGCGTGTAAACTTCTGTGTGCCGACCGGTAATTTCGGCAACATTCTGGCGGGATATTACGCGAAAAAGATGGGTCTGCCGATAGGAAAGCTCATTTGCGCGTCCAACCGCAACGACGTGCTGACACAGTTCATCAACACCGGCGTATATGACCGAAACCGCGAATTTTTCCCCACAATATCGCCGTCGATGGACATTTTGGTCTCCAGCAATCTCGAACGTCTGCTCTATGAACTGTCCGACCGCGACGGAACGGCAGTGTCCGCATACATGGACACGCTCGCGCGCGACGGCGTCTATACCGTCGGCGAGCGGGCGCGGGAGCTGATTTCAGCCGGTTTCGCGTGCGGCAGCTGCAGCGACGGTGAGGCCCGCCGCACAATCGCGGACACGTTCGAGCGGTATGGTTACTTGCTTGATCCGCATACGGCCGTGGCGTACAACGTTCTTGCGCGGTATCGTGAGCGGACGGGCGACGCGGCGCCCGCCGTCGTGGTCTCCACCGCCAGCCCGTACAAATTTTGCGACAGCGTGCTGGACGCACTCGGGCGCGTCCCGGACGCCGCCGGCGCCGACCTTGTCGGAGCCCTGGTCGAGGTCTCGGGCGTGCCGGCGCCCGAACCCATCGCGGCGCTGAAAGACGGGCGCGAGCGTTTCACGCGGAGCGTGCCGCTCGGCGGTATGCTCCGCGCCGTGGAGGAATTCTGCGGGTAAAGACAACCACTCCCGTCGCCTGATTGGCTCTCGCGAGGCGACCTGTCTCAAGGCGCCGGCTTGCACGCGGCGGCCGTCTGAGACAGCGGCCCGGCCTCCGTCAATCCGTCGCTCGCCATCATCCTCTCAAGTACGTTGATGTCGGACGTTATGTCGATGGCGTCCGATCTGAACAGCTTGTCCAGCTGCTGCTCAAAGCCTACGGCGAGCGTGTCGAGGATGCCGTTTATGCTCTCCTTCGCGGCCGATATGTTCTCGCCGCGTTCACCTTGCTTTTCAAGCGTAGAGTATGAACGCAGCAGCTTGAGCGTCGTGGGCAGGTAGTAGCTCATAAACCGGCGTATTTGCGGCAGCTTTGACGGGTCGTCCTCGACGGCGCGGAAAATCTTCGCCGTGAGTGTCTCTATCCTGTCGATTTTGTCGGAGATCGCGATGTCGATTATCGTCGCGTTGAGCGCCCTGAGCTCCACGATTATCTTCATATACTCGTTCTCTCCGCTTGACGCGGAGACGGAGGCGGCCGCTCTCTCCCTCTCGCGCCTTAGCGTCTGCGCGGCCTCCGAACTCCGCACAAAGCAGCCGAGTCCGTCGTCGATGTAGGATGCGGATTCAAGCCACCCGCTGTCTATCATCGCCTGAATATCGCGCCTGACCGCCCTCTCAGAAAAACCCGTGGCGGACGCTATGGCGGATATGGGCGCCGTCTCGCGCTGTCCGAGCGCGGCCGCGTATTTTCTGAATTTTGACGCGCGTCTGCGCCAAAAACCGCGCGCGAACAGCGTCAGGACGCCGCCGACGCCAAAAAACGCCCCCAGCATCGCGCCGGCGGCGGACCCTCGGCTGATTTCACCAAAGCCCCCGGCGCTTACGGCCTCTCCGAGCGGCGGCAGGAAGAGCGCCAGACACACAGATAAGAGTACGATGCCCATCAGCAGGAGTAGTCCGGACGTCGCGCCGTCCCGGCGCCTGTCGCCCGCGTCTTTTTTCTTCTTCCGGCGAGCGCCGTCGCCGTCGTCCGCGCCGCCTTCCCGCCGGGAAGCGCCGCTCTCCCGCGCCGGGCGGTCGCGCGTATCGCCCGGACGCGCACCCTCCCGCTCCGTCTCACCGTGGGGCGCTCGGCCGGGCGCGCCCGCCTGTCCGGAAATACTGCGCATCTTGCCTATTAGCAGCAGGAGTCCCAGCGGCCAAAAGGCGAACAGGCATATTATTATGCCAATCCATGACGGCGCGTCCGACGATGCGGTACGCTCCCGCGCGTCGCGTCCGACGCCGTATTTGTAATCATTTTTATTGCTCATAGCACACACCAAACCAAACAAATCCGCCTCCAGCGGGTTCCGGGCTTCCATTTCCGCTGAAAGTATACCAAAATCCGACGTGAAATGCAAAGAGGCAATAATCGAATAATTTCGTTTGTGATGACTTCGCCATCACAAACGAGTCACGGGAGCTTGGATCTCGCCGTGCTCGGCTCGCAAAGAGCGTTTTCCGAGGAATAAATCCCCGGAAAACGCGAAATATTACAATTTTTGCATCGTCGCACGGGACGCGCTCCTGTGCAAAAATTCTTTTCGCCGTAGGCGAAAAGGACGGGAGAGCGAAAACCGCTGCAAACGAAAACATTCGGCAAACCGGCAAACGAAATGATTGACAATGTCCCGCCGCGCGTGTAGAATGTTGCGGAGTTGGTAGGCGCCGGACGCGTCGGAAGGGGAAGATCTCTATGGGCGACATGTCAAAACCCATGTACAAGCGAGTGCTGCTGAAAATCAGCGGGGAGGCGCTGGCGGGCGAAAACAGGTTCGGCCTTGATTTCGACGTCATACGCCGCGTCTGCGAAGTGATAAAGCGGTGCGCCGATATGGGCGTGGAGGTGGGAATCGTTATCGGAGGCGGAAATTTCTGGCGCGGTGTGGCGGACGGCGGAGGCAGGATTGAGCGCACGCGCTCTGACCACATGGGAATGATGGCGACTGTGATGAACAGTCTCGCCGTCGCGGATATGCTCGAACAGCTCGGCGCGCAGGTTCGGGTGCAGACGGCGCTGGAGATCCGCGCGGTGGCGGAACCGTACATCAGACTGAAGGCAGACAAGCACCTCAGCAACGGTCGCGTCGTCATATTCGCCTGCGGTACGGGGAGCCCGTATTTCTCCACGGATACGGCGGCTGTACTGCGCGCCGCGGAGATAAACGCGGACGTCATTTTACTGGCGAAGAATATAGACGGCGTGTACAGCGCCGATCCTAAAAAAGACCCGACGGCCGTCAAATACGACAACATATCGTACGACGACGTGCTGGCGCGTCACCTGACCGTCATGGACTCGACGGCGACGTCACTGTCTATGGATAACCAAATACCGGTAATCCTCTTCGCGCTGCGCGATCCCGAGAATATTCTGCGCGTGATCATGGGACAGAAAATAGGGACCATAGTGGAATAATTTGTTTAGGGGTGTTGATAATAATGACAGGTGAATATGCTGAATATGAGAGCAAGATGGCAAAGACGCTCGAAGTGCTGCGCGGCGAGTTTGCGGTTGTGCGGGCGGGACGCGCGAACGCCGCGGTGCTCGACAATATCCGCGTGGATTATTATGGGACACCCACGCCGATAGGTCAGATTGCGACGATTTCGACGCCCGATCCGCGCACGCTGCTTATACAGCCCTGGGACGCGTCGAGCCTGAAGGCCATCGAGAAGGCGATTTTCGCGTCCGATCTGGGGATAAATCCCGCGAATGACGGCAAGGTCATCCGTCTGCTGTTTCAGCAGCTCACAGAAGAGCGGCGCCGTGAGCTCGTAAAGCAGATCAGCAAGTACGCCGAGGACGGCAAAGTGGCGATCCGAAACATACGGCGCGACGCGATGGAATTCTACAAGGCTCAGAAGAAGAAATCGGAAATAACAGAGGACGATTTGAAGGATATTGAGAAGGATATGCAAAAGCTGACGGATGAGTATATCAAGGAGATAGACAAGGCGGCCGAAAAGAAAGAAAAAGAGCTGTCCGAAATATAATGGCGTTTTTTTTCCGCGGACGCAAGCTTCGCAGAGAATCGTCCGGCGCCGTGCCGGGACATATAGCGATTATAATGGACGGAAACGGGCGCTGGGCGAAGCGGCGCGGACTTCCGCGCGCGGCCGGACACGCGGCGGGCGCGGAGACGTTTCGCCGCGTCGCCACGCGCTGCAAGGATATTGGCGTCGGGTATCTGACGGTTTACGCGTTCTCTACGGAGAATTGGAAGCGCCCGCCCGAGGAGGTGGACGCCATCCTGGAACTGCTGGACAAATATCTGCGCGAGGCGCTTGAGAAGATGGAGCGCGACGATGTGCGGTTGCGCGTATTCGGCGATACGTCCGCGCTCACCGACAGGCTTCGCGCTCTCATCGGGGATACCGACGAAATATCGCGGCGTACCGCCGGTATGCAGGTTAACGTCTGCGTAAACTACGGGGGGCGCGCGGAGTTGCTGCGCGCGGCGTCACTGTACGCGGGCGATCTGGCGAAAGGGGAGGCGCGGGAACTCTCGGAGGAGAGCTTCCGAAATTACCTGTTTTCGGCCGGCGTGCCGGATCCGGATCTGGTGATACGCACGGGCGGAGAGAAGAGGTTGTCAAATTTCCTGCTGTGGCAGGCGGCGTATGCGGAACTCTATTTTACAGACGTACTCTGGCCCGACTTTGACGAGCGAACCCTCGACCGCGCGATAGCCGATTACGCCGGCAGAATCCGGCGGTACGGGGGGGTCGACGCGTGAGGGCCAGGATACTTGTGGCGTCAGTCGGCGCGCCGGCGCTCGCCGCCGTTTTGCTGGCGTGTCCCGAGTGGGCGGCGGCGCTTCTCATGTGCGCGGTCTCCGCGCTGTCGGCGAGGGAACTCGTATACGCGGCCGGACTCGGCGGCGAGACGTTCGCGCTGTGGCCTGTGCTGTCTGCGGCGCTGACATCGCTCGGCGTGTTTTTTTTCGCCGGAGACACGGCGTTTACGGCGGTACTGCTCGCGCTGTGCGCCGTGGCGTCCGTCAGGGCGGCGATGCTCTACGGGACGGACTGGCATAAGAGCGCCGGGCAGATATTTTGCGCCGTCTTCGCCGGCGCCGTCATGCCGAGACTGCTGTCGGACATCACGCGGCTGCGTATGCTCGAAAACGGCGGAATATACGCGCTTCTCCCGTTTGTGTCGGCTTTCACGACAGACGCGGGCGCTTACTTTGCGGGCGTGCTTTTCGGAAAACATCCGGCGTTCCCGCGCGTCAGCCCAAACAAGACCCTGGAGGGCTGCGCCGGCGGAATGGCCGCCGGGGTCGCGGGCGTCGCGGCGTACTCGGCAATCGTACGGAGCGTCGCGGACGTACACATACCGCTCTGGGCCGTGTTGCTCATCGGCGTGCTCGGGGCGGTCATGGCGCAGCTCGGGGATTTGGCGTTCTCGTTCATAAAGCGTGAATACAACATCAAAGATTTCGGCGGCGTACTGCCCGGTCACGGCGGGATACTTGACAGGTTTGACAGCATGGTCTTTGTAGCGCCGACCGTCTGCCTTATCGTGTTTGCCGCGCGAGAGAGCGCGTCGGGCATATGACTAATCCCACGATCATGGCGAGAAACCGTGAGAGCGCGCGGACGGGCGGATGCGCGCCGGATTCCGTCGCGGGAGGCGTCTCGGTTATCGGCTCCACAGGTTCGATAGGGACGCAGACGCTCGATGTCGCGCGGGCTCTCGGGATACGCGTTGCGGCCCTGGCGGCAAATTCAAACGCTCCGCTGCTCGAACGTCAGGCGCGCGAATTTCGCGTCCCTCTCGTGGCGGCGCGCGACGCGGCGGCGGCGTCTAAGCTCGCGGAGAGACTGCGCGATACCGGCGCGCGCGTGGTGTCCGGCGACGACGGGGTGCGGGAGGCGGCCGCGGCAAGCGACGCCGGTACCGTCGTGGTAGCCGTTTCGGGCGGGGCCGGCATACTGCCGACCATCGACGCCGTGGAGGCCGGCAAGCGCGTCGCGCTGGCAAACAAGGAGACGCTTGTCTGCGCCGGAGAGTATATCATGAGGCTGGCCCGTGAGCGCGGAGCGGAGATATTGCCCGTGGACTCGGAGCACTCGGCGATTTTCCAATGCCTGCGGGGAAATGATATAGGAAGCGTTCGGCGGCTCATACTGACGGCGTCCGGCGGCCCGTTTCGCGGTATGGACGCGGACGCGATCAGGGACGCGACGCCGGAAATGGCGTTGCGTCATCCTAACTGGAGTATGGGCGACAAGATAACGATAGATTCCGCGACGATGATGAACAAGGGTTTTGAACTCATAGAAGCCATGCGGCTGTTCTCGCTGCCGTCGGAGAGGATAGACGTACTCGTACACCCGCAGAGCATTGTCCACTCAATGGTGGAGTATACGGACGGCGCCGTCGCGGCCCAGTTGGGAACGCCGGATATGCGGCTGCCGATACAATACGCGCTGACGTATCCCGAGCGGCTGCCGTCGCTCGCCGCGCGTCTCGATCTCCCGGCCGCCGGAGCGCTGACGTTTGAGGCGCCCGATACGGATACGTTTCCGGCGCTCACGCTCGCGCGCAAGGCGGCGGAACTCGGCGGGACGGCGTGCGCCGTGCTCAACGGGTCAAACGACGCCGCCGTGAGGATGTTTTTGCAAAAAAAAATCACCTTCGGCATGATCCCGGTGATAGTCGGCGCGGCGTTGGACGGCGCGGAGATTAAACGCGATCCGTCGATACGTGATATAATATCAGCCTACGGAGACGCGGACGCGTTTGCAGAGAGGATGTGTTTGTAATTTACATTATTATAGCGATCATCGCGTTCGGGATACTCGTGGCCATTCACGAGCTGGGGCATTTCGCGGCGGCGAAGTTGATTGGCGTCAAGGTGAACGAATTCGCCATAGGGATGGGTCCGAAGCTGCTGCAAAAGCAGGGACGCGAGACGCTGTATTCGCTGCGCGCCATACCGCTGGGAGGTTTTTGCTCGATGGAGGGCGAGGATGAGGAAGTCCCCGACCCGCGATCGTTTACGGCGCAGCCGCGATGGAAGCGCATAATAATCCTCGCGGCCGGCTCCGCGATGAATTTTTTGCTGGGGCTTGTCATAGTAATCGCCATCTTCTCGAATCTGGATCACATGGGCGGAACCACGGTAGTGGGATTTGACGACGCGTTCCCGCACAGCGGGGAGAGCGGTCTGATGGCCGGCGACAGGATAATCTCCATAGACGGCGAGCGGACATACTATTCCGACGATTTTTCCACGTTCATGTCGCTCACGGGCGAGCGCGCCGATATCGTTCTGATTCGCGGCGGCATTGCGGTGGAACTGAAGGATTACTATCTTGTGCGGCGGCCGATGACGGACGGGAGCATGAAATACGGCGTCACATTTAACAGGATAGAGGGCGACGCGCTGCAGAGGCTGAAATATTCGTGCTACAGCGCCATGAATTTTGTGCGGTTAACGCGTTTGAGTCTTGTGCAACTTATTACGGGCCAATCAGGCCTACGGGATTTGTCCGGGCCGGTCGGCATTGTGTCTATCATAAACGATGTGGGCAGGACTGAGCAGCCGACGCCGGTCAAGATGAAAAACATCGCCTATTTCATATCTGTCATCGCCGTAAATTTGGCCGTGATGAACATGCTGCCGATTCCGGCGCTTGACGGAGGCAGAATATTTTTTGCTCTGATAACCGGTTTTATCGAACTCGTCACCAAGCGGCATATAAACCCGAAATACGAGGGGTATATACACGCCGCGGGCTTTGCGCTGCTCCTGGGGCTGATGGCTCTTGTCATGGTCAGCGACGTGCTGAAGATAATCAATGGATAGCGCGCGCGCCGTTTCCGGAGGCTCGCGGCGCCGTATAGACGTGGGCGGAGTCGCCGTCGGCGCGGGCACTGCGGTATCCGTGCAATCCATGACGAATACGAAAACGTCCGATATCGACGCCACGTCGGCGCAGATGCGCAGGTTGCGTGACGCGGGCTGCGACATCGTGCGCGTGGCGGTTCCGGACGCCGAAAGCGCGCACGCCGTAACCCTCTTGAAGAAGCGGTGCGGGATACCGATCGTCGCGGATGTGCATTTCGATTACAGGCTCGCCATTGAGGCGGCGCGCGCCGGCGCCGACAAGATACGCATAAACCCCGGCAACATAGGGGACGCGGCGCGTGTCCGCGCCGTGGCGGAGTGCTGCCGCGAACGCGGGATACCGATACGCATAGGCGTCAACGGCGGCAGTCTTGAGCGCGGCGCGCTGGAGCGTCACGGCGGCGCCACGGCGCGGGCGCTGGTCGAGAGCGCGCTGAATCAGGCCGGATTGCTCAATGACTTTGGCTTTGAGGATATATGTCTCTCGGTGAAGTCCTCCGACGTGCGTGTCACGGTCGACGCGTACAGAATGCTGCGCTCCGAGTGCGACTATCCTCTGCATCTGGGTGTGACAGAGGCGGGCGCGGAGCGTGGCGGCATAATAAAGTCGTCCGTGGGTATAGGCGCCCTGCTATGCGACGGTATCGGCGACACGATCCGCGTCTCGCTGACGGCGCCGCCGGAGCGCGAAGTTGAAACGGGAATCGCCATACTGCGGGCAGTCGGGCTTCGTGAGCGCGGCGTTGAAATCATATCGTGTCCGACATGCGGACGCACGGGCGTCGATCTGATAGCTGTAACGCGCGACGTTGAGACGCGTCTGCGCGATATTCCGGGCAGTATGACGGTCGCTGTCATGGGTTGCGCCGTGAACGGTCCGGGCGAGGCGCGCGCGGCCGACTACGGTATAGCGTGCGGCGACGGGATGGGTGTCGTATTTAAAAAAGGGAGCGTAGTTGCGCGCGCGCCTGCGGAGCGTCTCGCGGATGAACTCTGCGATATCATCAGACGCGACATGAAATAGGGAATCATTTCGTTTGTGATGGCTTGCCATCACAAACGAGTCACGGGAGCTTGGTTCTCGCCGCGCGCGGCTCGCAAAGAGCATTTTCCGAGGAATAAATCCCCGGAAAATGCGGAATATTACAATTTTTGCTCCGTCGCACGAGTCGCGCTTCTCCGACAAAATTATTTTCGCCGCAGGCAAACAAGGACGGGAGAGCGAAAACCGGTACAAACGAAAATATTCGCTGTGACCGTGTCTTTCGTCTTATTTCATGCGCAAAACTCACAGCATATCGACGAGAGCCTTCGCGTACGATTTTATGTCGTCCGTCCTCCACGCTATGACGATGCGGGGAGGCTCCGGCGCTTCCGGCACCGGAAAAAATTTCAGATTCGAACTCTTGTGCCGCGTGTCGAAATAGCCGGAGAGTGTCACCCCGCGGCCCATAGTAATCGCCATGATCACCGATTGAAAACTGGGCATGTAGCATATGCGCTTAGGCGTGAAATTGAGATGCTTAAAGTGCGCGAGTTCGCTCGACGTATTTCTGTTTTTGTCGATGGAGATGAAGTAGAAGACCTCGTTCTCAAGTCGCTCGAAATCAAGCGTCTCCATTGACGCGAGCGGATGGGCTGCCGACATCACAAGATAAAACTCCGCGTTTCCGTCAAGCTTTTTTGAGACTGTGGGCGCGGATGTGACGGATGTGGTGATGGAAATGATGAGATCCACCTCTCCGGAGAGCAGCATTTCATTGAGCTGCGGATACTCCTCAAGCTCGACAAGTACCGTGACGTCTCTGTGGCTCGTCTCATACTCTCTGATGGCATCCTTAAATCTGGTGAATATCCCGTTTTCATAAAACGCGTTGTGACATCCGATTATGATGTTCTTACGGCGGATGCCGTTCATGTTCCGTATGTCGTCGAGAACCGCGTTTATTTTACGTACGGACGGGCAGAGCTCGGCGTACAGAAGTTCCCCCGCGCCCGTCAGGGAAACGCCGTGGCTGCTCCGTTGAAACAGTTTTACGCCCAAATTCTCCTCTAGCCGGCTAATAGATTTGGAGAGCGCCGGTTGCGTGATGTACATGGACTTTGCGGCGGCCGAAAAGCTCAGGTATTCGGCGACCTTTATAAACATCTCTATTTGGAGAAGCGTGATGCTCGTCATTTTCTGCGGTTCACCTCCCGGACGCCGTTCAAAGCGGATTGCGGCGCGCTATATGTGCGCCGCTATATCGAAGCCGGAGTTCACCGCGTGGCCTATCGCGCCCGATTCCGTGAGATCCCCGACGAGATATACGTCACACTCCGCTATGGTGTGCCGCAGGCGTTCCGCAAGCTCGCGTCTCGGGCGGAGTCCGACGGCGAGCAGCACGGTGTCGCACGGCAGCTCGGAAACGCGCCCTGTCGCCATGTCGCGGTACACGACGCTCCCATCCCGTATCTCCTCGGCCGTACACTCATAGAAGAAGCGAACGCCGGCGTCCCGGCTCATCGCGCTGAGCGGGGCGGCCAGACTGCCCTTTTTTTCCATGCACACGCCCGCCGGATCCGCCTCCAGAACGGCGACGGTATGCCCGTCGCGCGCGAGCTGGATTGCCGACTCGGTCCCGACGTGTCCCGCTCCTATTATTACGACGTTTTTACCCGGCTTGACGGCGCCGGAGTCCGCCTCGTGCGCAAAACGCACGTGTTCCAGACGCGCGCCGGGGATGCCGGGGCGTACGTCCTCGCACCCGAGCGCCAATATGAGAACGTCCGGCTTTTCCGCCTCCACCGCGGCCTCGTCGGCCTCGACGCCAAGCACGATGCGCGCGCCGCTGTCCGTAACGCGCGGAGTTATGTAACCGGTGAATTTCTCTATCTCCCGCTTAAAAGGGAGACGCGACGCCTTGAGCAGATTACCTCCGAGCTCTTCCTCTTTTTCATACAGAACGACGTCGTGTCCGCGCTGGGCGGCCGTCCACGCCGCCTGCATCCCGGCGGGTCCTCCTCCTATAACCATAACCTTCCTGGGAGCGTCCGTCTTTGCGACGCGTCCTTTCGGGTATTCAAGTTCCCGTCCGCAGTAAGGATTCACGGCGCACCCCATCGGCAGATGCGTGAAGAACCGGCCGTGCCACTCGCAGCGTATGCAGGTGTTCACGTCGCCGGCGCGGTTACGCGAGTATTTGCTGACGATATCCGGGTCCGCAAGGAACGGGCGGAACATGCCGACAAAATCGGCCATGTCGTTCTCAAGCACAAACTCGGCGTTGTCGAGATTTACTACGCTCGTCGTGAACGTAAGTTTTGAGTGTTTCAGCGCGGATCTGAACTGCTTTGTATACTCTATGAGCGGCATCTGCGGCGTGTACATGGCCAGAGACATCTTTTCCTGCACGTATGACGGGGCCATGTGGAAAGCGCACGAAATCGTAAAGATATCGACGTACGGTTCCAGCATCTGCGCTATCACCGCCGCCTCCGGCGCCTGCAGACCGCCCGGCATCACGTCCTCTCCGCTCATGCGCGCGTCAATTATCATGTCGCCGCCCACCTTTTGGCGGATGGCGCGCAGCGTCTCTATGCCGAAACGGGCGCGGTTTTCCAAACTTCCGCCGTACTGATCGCGCCTGAAATTTGAAATCGGACTGAAAAACTGCCCTATCAGATTGTTGTGCGCGCAGTGGAGCATGAGCACTTTGAATCCGGCCCTCTTCAAGCGCAGGGCGGCGTTTGCGTAGCCCTCGATCAGTTCGCGCAGCTTGTCGCAGTCAATTTCGTGTACGCGTTTTGGGTATCTCCCCTCGCGCTCCGCGTTTTCCATCTCGCTGAACGTCGGCAGGGGAGAGGGGGCGTAATGCACCGAACCCGGATACCATCCGTTGCGCCCGGCGTAATTGATTTGCGCCGACAGATGCGCGTTATATCTGGCGCATCGCTCGCGCAGTACGTTGAGGCCGAAAATCACCTTATCGTGACTGAGATCGAGCTGATGTATCTCGTCGCTCGACTCATTCATGTTGATGGAGCAGTTGCCAAGCGTGACGAGCGCGGCGCCTCCCCGGGCGAAACGCTCGAAATACGCCGACTGTTCCTGCGTCAGCACGCCCTCGCGCGTACCCCAGCCCGCGATATTAGGCGTGACGACTATGCGATTTTTGAACTCGACGCCCTTTACAGTAATAGGCGTAAAACAGTGTTTATAGTCCGACCCCATTGTCACTCACCTTTTCCGTATTTAAATTCCGGGCAGGAATTCAGCTCCCGCGTCGCGCGCGATCGCGAAGCCGCGTTTCGGACTCGCCGGCGCTAAACCCGCATTGCCGCGTAGAATCCGCCGAGGACGGCGGAGGCGATGTTGCCCGGACGCCCGGCGCAATCTCCGACTGTCAAAACGGGTACGCTCAAACCGCGCAGCTCGTCCGTGAGTCCGGAGACGGGACGCACACCCATTGAGAGCGCGACAGTGTCGCAGACGAGCGTCTCCTGCCCGCCGTCGCTGTTCCGCACCCGGACGCCTTCGTCCGTCACGGCCACCGCAGTGAGACCGGTTATCACCTTCACGCCGGCCTGCGCCGCCATATGGCGCAGCGGCATGACTACGGAGATTGACGCGCTCCCGCGTCTGTCGATTTCGGGTATATCAAGCGCGTCTATGAGCGTCACCTCATGACCGGCCCGGCTGAGGGCGACCGCCGTTTCCGTGCCTGTAAGCCCCGCGCCGACTATCACAACGCTGCGCCCGGCCGTCCTGACGCCGAGGTCAAGTTCCGCGGCAAAGCACACGTTATCGCCGCGCAGTCCCGGTATATCCGGCGCGAACTGCTCGCTGCCGGTGGCGACTATGACGGCGTCCGGACACTCGGCCTCCACAGCGGAAAGCGACGCCTCCGTGTTCAAGCGCACGTCGACGTTCGGCGCGGCGGACGCCGTCCGAACCGCCCACCGCGCGTAGCGGCGCACGTCGTCTTTCAAGCTGTTAGAGCCCGCCGCGATGAGCGACCCGCCGAGTTCCGGTCCCTTCTCAAAGAGCACGACGCTGTGTCCGCGCTCCGACGCCCGTCTGGCCGCCTCCAGGCCCGCCGCGCCCCCGCCGGTGATCACGACTTTTTTCGGCTTGCTCGCGCGGCGGATGGCGTCGTAGTCCGGGTTGCGTCCGGAGGCCGGGTTTACGGAGCAGCGCAGAGGCTTAGGACACCCGTGGGGGTCGTCTCCCGTGCAGAGACAGCAACGGATGCACGGGCGTATCATATCGCCGTCGCCGCGCGCCGCCTTGTTCACACATTCGGGATCGGCAATGAATTGGCGTATCATGGCCACGACGTCAGCTTTGCCGTCTCTGACGGCGGCTTCCGCGAGATCGAGGTTGAATGAGCCGACTGTCGTTACCGGGATACTGAGCTCGCGCTTGAACCGTTCCGCAAGCCCGACGTTCGTCGCCATCGGCATATACGCCGGCTGTATCGTGTAACTCATTGAAGACGGCTCGTACATGTTGCCGGCCGATATATGTATGAGATCGAGACTGTCCTGAATCGCCCTGGCGAACTCCACCGCCTCATCGATGCCCACGCCGCCCGGAGTCAGTTCGTCGCCGCTCATGCGCCAGTCAACGGCCATATCCCGGCCTACCGCGCCGCGGACGCTGTCGAGAAGCTCGACGGCGAACCTGCACCGGTTTCCAAACGTGCCGGCGCCGTACTCGTCCGAGCGCTTATTCATCAGCGGGGAGTAGAACTGCGCCACGGTGTGGCCGTGGCCGCCGTGCAGCATCACCATGTCGAAGCCGCCCTTTTCGCACCGCGCGGCGCAGTCCGTGAAATCCCGGATGATCTGCCGGATGTCGCCGCGCGACATGTCGGCGGGAAGGAGGTGCGACCTCAAGTTGAGTTCTATCGACGCCAGAGCGCCGTGTCGGTGTATCGCGTCCGTCAGCCGCACAAGTCCGTGTACGATGTATGGGTCGGATAAATTGACCACAAAATGGTTCTCATCCGCGTACGCCTGATTTACCGGGCTGTCGCCAACTGTAACAATGCCCGCTCCCCCGCGCGCGAAGCTCTCGGTGAACGCGATGAATTCAGGGGTAATCTGACCGTCTTTAGTGCATAAAAACGGCTCCGCGGGCGAGACCTCAACGCGGTTTGCCGACGTGAGCGGCCCGATGCGGATAGGTTCAAGTATGTGCGCGTACCTTCCGTCCATATCGCGTCAACCGACGTAAAACACGCGGTCCGGTTCGATTGGGTGCGCTTTCTTCGTCGCCGCAGGAACGCCCACGGCGATGGCTATGACGAATTTGAATTTGTCAGGGAATTTGAGCAGCTGGCCGAAATATTCCGCCCGGTCGCCCCTGAACGCGGCGTCCGGCAGTCCGAGTATCACGCTTCCCAGACCGATTGAGTGCGCGGCCAGCGCTATGGTCTGTACGGCTATGCCGCAATCGACCGCGCTCCACATCCACTCGGGGTCGCCGCTCAGGAATACGACAGTCGGCGCGCCGTGAAATATATCCTTCAGATCGGCGCCGAGATTCTTCTTTGCTTCCGCGTTGATTTCGGAGAGTATATCGGGATTTTGGACCACCGAAAAACGCCATGGCTGCGCGTTTCTCGCGCTCGGCGACTCCCGGGCCGCTTTCAGGAGTGTTTCGAGCTGCTCCTTTGTCAGCTGTGCGTCCGTGTATTTGCGTATGCTGCGGCGGTCGGATATTGCGGAGAGAACGGGATTACTCATAGCGTCTGCACCCCTTAACAAAATTTTGGGTTTGACTGTAGAATATCACATTTTTTCGGCTAAGACAAGATAGATGTTATCGAATAATTTCGTTTGTGATGGCTTTGCCATCACAAACGAGTAACGAGGATTGGTTCTCGCCGTGCGCGGCTCGCAAAGAGCATTTTCCGAGGAATAAATCCCCGGAAAATGCGGAATAT
>JAITKI010000090.1 GCA_031278515.1 Oscillospiraceae bacterium
GCCCCGATAGCTGAGCGTTACGGCGTTCGGCGCGTTATGCTGTTCGGTTCCTACGCACGCGGCGACGCGACGGAGGACAGCGATATTGACTTTCACGTGTGGTGCCGGAATCTGCGCAGCCTGTTTGAGCTTGGCGGTCTTACGGCGGACTTTGAAGACGCGCTCGGAAAAGGCGTAGACATAGTGACGCATGACAGTCTGCGCAAACGCTTTTACGAACGAATAAAGGACGACGAGGTGCTGATTTATGAAGCGCAACAGAGATGACAGAGACGCCGACGCGCTGATGCTGATAATACGATACTGCGACAATACAGAAAACGCTCGGACGCGATTTGGAGACACGTTTGACGCATTTTCAAAAGACAACGACTATCAATCCTCCTGCACTATGTACGTTTATCAGATTTGCGAAATATGCAACCGCATATCCGGCGAGTTAAAAGCGAAGTATCCGAATGTACCGTGGCAAAAAATACGGGGTATGCGCAACATCTTTGCGCACGAGTATGAAAACGTGCAGACCGGCAGATTGTGGGAAGCAATGACGAACTATCTCCCCGGTTTACGTGAGGATTGCCTGTCTATGCTGCAATCAATAGGACTCGAATATATGTCGGAGCCGGAGGACGACGCGCTTGTCATCGACGGCGAGGACGATTGGGAACCTGAGCTTTAGAGCAACACACAAGCTGAACTTAACACAAAACGCGTTGTGGATGCGCGGAAAGGAGACGCAGATATGGAATATATGCTGATGCACAAGAACGCCGCCGTCGCGCGGTTGGAGATATTCGAGGACACCGGAACCATATTGAAAACGCTTGAACTTATGCGCCCGGAGCATCTGCCTCTCGGCGTCAGACTCACGCCGCAGGGAAAGCCCGAAACGAAAGCCATAAACGACTGGTGGGTCGGCAGGGCAATTCCCGCGTCGCGGAGCGGACTGCGCGACGCCTTGGAGATACTGCAAATGTCCTCGCCTGTTTTGCTGCTTACGAAATGCTTCGGGCTTTCCCTGTCAGACCAGTATTGGGTGCGCCCTTCTAACAAGGCGCTTGAATGGAAGGACGTCAACTTCTTTGAGAATGAATTCTCGGAGGACGTCGGCAACGCGCTGTTCGGACGCACTGCGGATGGCGAAATTGATTTGATGTCGCCGGACAACACCTCTGACGGCTGGCTGAAAAAGAAATGGGTCATCGCGGACGGAAAACGGCTGCTCCTGAAGTGCGGCAGCGGACCCGCGTTTCAGGAACCGCTTAACGAGGCAATCGCCAGCGCGATTATGCGCCGGCTCGGCATCGCCCACGCGTCGTATACGCTGACGTGGGAGGGCGATCAGCCGCTGTCCGCGTGCGAGGATTTCATCACGCCGCAGACAGACCTCATAAGCGCGTGGCATATCCGCGAGACGGGCAAAAAACCCGGACACATATCCGAGTATCAGCACTTTCTATCGCGGTGCGACGCGCTTGGCATACCAAACGCGCGCGAGAGCCTTGACCGTATGCTCGCGGTTGATTATCTTATCGTCAACGCCGACAGGCACTACAACAACTTCGGCGCCGTGAGGGATGCCGAAACCTTGGAATGGCTAGGGCTTGCGCCCATTTTCGACTGCGGCACGTCTATGTGGTATGACCAGTACCCGCATATGATCCATCCGCGCGCCGAACAAAAAAGCAAACCGTTCCGCAGTAAGCACGGTGAGCAAATTGAGCTGGTAACGAGCCTTGACTGGCTCGACTTCCCCGCCCTGCGCGGCGTGGACGAGGAGTACTCGGAGCTTTTGCGTCAAAGCCCGTATATTGAGGACAACAGGCGCGACGTGCTGTGCTATGCCCTGCGCGAGCGCGTAAAAATGCTTGAACAGCTCGCGTTATCGCGCGCCGCCGCTGTCCCGGAGGCGGATCCGGAGGACGACGAGGACAAATACGACGAGGACGACGAGGACGATTGGGAACCGGAGCTTTAGCCGGACGGTAAACACACAATATATGTAATGCAGCGCGTATATAATCGCACAACAATATCAAGTAAGCCGGAGAGCAGTTTCTCCGGCTTTTCATATATTTTACGGGAGGAACGACAATGAAAAAAGAATTACCCGAGCCGCAGGGCGGCTTCGTTACGCGTTGGTCGCGTATTGACAACGGCGTGTATTTCGTGGATACCACACGCGGGGCGACTACGGCGGTACACCGCAGTGTCGCCGCCGGGCTGTCCGGCAAGGCGCGGGAACTCGGAACGCCGAACGGAGAGTATATGTACTACGGTTTTATCGTACAGAATATCCCTCTGTATGAACTGTCGAAAATGAGCCGCGCCGTCGCAAGATATATCCGCCGCGACAGTGCGATGCTGACGGAACAGATACGCAGCTTTTTCCCCGACTATTGGGAAGCTCAAAATATTTCAGACGAAAACGACGGCGCGCCGGAATACGGCGACGATTACGAGCCGGAGATGTGATAATCTCCGGCTATTACAACAGGAAAGGCATGATCATAATATATGAAACGCGTAGAAACCGAGTATTGGAAGCCGCATCCGGATAAGCCCGGATACGTCGTGTACGACAAGGGGCGCTCTGTACGGGAGGTTTTCGCGGAGCTGCGCTCGCGGCTCGAAGCCGCGGGCTATCTGCCGGATGAATATTTCCTGATCGGGCGCGATT
Source organism: Oscillospiraceae bacterium (assembly GCA_031278515.1). Taxonomy (GTDB): domain Bacteria; phylum Bacillota; class Clostridia; order Oscillospirales; family Oscillospiraceae; genus JAISBX01. The sequence goes on from JAITKI010000090.1 coordinate 2,681, forward strand.
GGGAGGATGGGAGACCGTGGCCGCGCGACGGCGATATATTCTGCGCCGTCGATTACGGCGGTAGCGAGGGCATATATCTCGACATATATTTGAAGTATATGGACGAAAACAATAAATCGCACACGACGAGCTTCGCGACCGGTAAGACGCTCGGCGAGTCCGAGACTGATTTGGACAGGATGTACCTCATTGCCTCCGCCGTGACGAAAGCGTTCCACAGTGACGGCGTGCACGCCCGTTACGTTCAAGTCGGCGGACAGACTGCCGAAAACGGCGCCGTGATACACCTCAGCGAGAGAGAAGCCAAAATCGCCGCCCGGAGCCTTTTGGAGACGCGCGAGAGCTTGAAAGCGCAGGGCAAGCCAACGGAAGTCCAAGAACAGTTGCTGCGCCGGATTACAGGGAGCGTTTCAGCGTACACAAAAGCGCTGAACGATTTCAAGATAACCGACGCGAAAGATCGCGCGCTGCTCGCGAT
>JAITKI010000124.1 GCA_031278515.1 Oscillospiraceae bacterium
TTCTTCCTGCGTATGACAATTTGGGCAGTTCGAACGCACATGTAGGGGGCTGGAGCGATTTTTATAATGATGGAGACGAAGCCATCATGCGTGATGAGGCTTATCGTGTCGCCGGGGAGTTGGGCATAACTGACCACAGCTTGCCGGTAGCGGAACGCATCCAGCGTATCGCAGAGTGGATGGGGCGACAGGATAGCACCACCACACCTTTTCAGTGGAGTGGCAAAAAAGATGGATACGTCTACGACTGCACCACCCGTTCTCGTGGCGCAGTCTCATTGTTCAAGCTTGCCGGCGTTCCGGCAGTGTCAATTTCAATGACATTACGGGGAGAACTTCACGAAGAGCCTTTTTTTTACGATGAGGATGGAAAAGTCTGGATGCACGCTGATTATATAGCCAATAACAGCAGTTCCGAAAAGACTTTTACGGAGTTCTTCGAGCGGATTCAAACTAATGTGGTGGACTGCCGCCCGCTTAAAGTGATCACCACCGACGCACTTGAAGATTTTTATCAACTTAGTGTGACCATCCTTAATCCTGGAACTGAGGTGAGCTCCAGGTCAATTGACGACTATATATTTGATATTGACGAAACATGGATCAACTACTCTGCGGAAAGTTTTATGTTAACTTTGCTACAACAACCGTATGCTTATCCCGACAAAAAGTTGACTCGTGGCGAGGTGGCAAGGCTGCTTTGCAACTATCTCGGCGTAGTGCCGATGAGGAACGAGCAAGTCTTTTCCGATGTGCCGACCTCGCACAGATATTCCAAGTATATTTGGGCGATAAATAAACTGGGGATTATGAACGGCGACGGCGACGGCACTTTCCGCCCCGACAGCGAACTCTCTATGCAAGAGTTTGCGGTAATGGCCATGCAAATCGTAGAAGATGTATTCCAAAACGCCGTCATACCGGCGAAAAAAGTCATAGATGAAATACAAAATAACCCCACAGACTGGCCACCTGACTCGAGCTACACAAAAAGCGTCTTAAAAGGATATGAGGAAAGAGCGGACTGGGAGGCACGCTTTGCGAATATCCCCAGTCACAACCCCATCATTTTTGCGGATGACGACCAAATCGCCAGTTGGGCGAAGTCGGCAGTAAGTACACTTAGTGGTTGGGGTATACTGGAGGGCGACACAAAAGTGTCTTATTATCCGCTCGGGGAGAAAAGTAACTCAAACCTTCATCCAACCGAATTTCTATCCAAGACGCGGTTTCTTGTCTTCCTATACAAGTTTTATAAAAAACTTGATATTTCGGGCGGTTTTGGCGAACCATTATTTTAAGTTTGAAGCACTCTCAACGGTTGAAATCAGTTTATCCTGACTTTAACCAATTTAACCTCTGCCTTAAAAGGGTGGGGGTTATTTTTTTGTTTTCTCCAAATACTGTTGTAATTTCTAGAATAATTTCGTTTGCAGCGATTTTCGCTCTCCCGTCCTATACGCCTACGGCGAAAAGGATTTTTGCGGAGGAGTGCGTCTCGTGCGACGATGCAAAAATTGTAATATTTCGCATTTTCCTGGGGTTTATTCCCCGGAAAACGCTCTTTGCGAGCCGCGCACGGCGAGATCCAAGCTCCCGTGACTCGTTTGTGATGGCGAAGCCATCACAAACGCAATGATTCGCAGGGGGGCGGTTGCGGCGCCGGGCGTCCGGGTATATAATGTACCAATACTCCTTTACGGATACCCGGAGGTCATGAATGTCACTCGATATAAGGTACTACTTTGAACACCCGGAGCGTTTCCCCATACGCGGTTTTCTAGACGGTCTGTCCCGGACCCCCGATATTTTGGATAAAGCCAAGACCTGTCTGCCCGGACTGCTCGCGCTGCCGGGCGTCGCGGGCAATTTCGGCGAGACGACCAGCGGCGATGTCCGCCTGTACGGCGATTATCACATCGGCGCCCGCACCGTCATATACAACGGTGTGACGGTGATTGGCCCCGTATACATAGGCGAGGGTTGCGAGATAATGCCGGGGGCGCTGATACGGCCGTACAGCATCATCGGGGACGGCTGCGCCGTCGGACACGGCAGCGAACTCAAACGCGCCGTGCTGTACGGCGGCGCCAAGGTGGCGTCACTCGCGTTCGTCGGAGACAGCGTGCTGGGAGCGTCCGCCCGCGTCGGCTCCGGGGCGGTTACGGCGAACAGAAAGTTTGACCAGGCTAACATAACGCTCAGGCTCGACGGCGCGCTTCGCGATCTTGGGGACGACTATTTTGGGCTGGTGCTGGGCGACTCTGCGCGTATCGGCGCCAATTGCGTAACACAGCCCGGAGCGCATATAGGCCCGTACACGTGGGTGCTGCCGACTACAAGCGTGCGGGGCTTTATCCCGCGCGAAAAACGCGTGTACGCAAAGACGGAACTCACGCTTGAGGACGGCGGGATGGTCGAGCTGCAATCTTAGGGCGCGTCCCGCTTGCCGCGTCGTTTTCCTCCGCGCTTGCCGGATTGCTTTTTCATCATAAACCACAAAAGCGCGAGCGTTTGCAGCGGAATCACGACGGACAGCAGCAGCGCGAGACGCTTTTGCGGGTCGATATAGTACAGACATGCCGCAACGCACCAGATGAGCGCGCTCACGGACGAGAGTCTCACAAAATGCCCCCACCAGATTGACGCGAATACAACGAATATGACGCAGCTCGCCGGAGGCGCGAGCAGAAAGATGTATCGCGCGCCCTCAAACGGCGGGAGCAGCAGGCGCAGGGCGGCGTACAGCACAGTCGTGACGAGCCACGCGAACACGACGGACAGCAGACACACCATCACGCGCCTGCGCTGCTCTCCGTGCGGGTCGGCCGGAGGGCGCGGCGCGTTCTCGCTGATTATATCGTTTACGGTAACGCCGTAGAGTGACGCCAGGATTGACAGTACGTAAATGTCCGGCGTCCCGCCGGCACGTTCCCACTTCGATACGGATTTGTCGGAGTAATTTATCCGCGAGGCGAGTTCCGTCTGAGTCAGTCCGGAAAGCTTTCTGTAGTATATGAGATTTTCGGCGATCCTTTTTTTTAGCTGGACTTCGCCGGGATTGCCTATCTTTGCGCTCAGTACGGGTATTTCCATGCGACTTCCCTTTCTGTCGTCCCTCGTCTCAGACCGGACGCCGCGGATTCTACCGACGGTAGAGTCCGCTTTCCGAGTCTACTTCGCGTATTTTGAACAATAGAGTAAAAACAGCCGGACGCTTATTGCAACATGATCGGTCGGAGGTTATACTCTCCGCAGCCGCCGATTCCGGCGAAGCTGCGGCGCCGGCGCGCGCGGCGGCATACAGTATTTTGGAGGGTCTTGTTTTGTCGAGCTATAAAGTGACGTGTTGTTCAACGGCGGACATGCCGGCGGAGTATTTTTCCGGCCGCAACGTACCCGTGGCGTTCTATCATTTTGAGATGAACGGCGTCGAGTATCCCGATGATTTCGGAAAGTCGATGTCGTTCCGCGATTTCTACAGGGCGATATCAGAAGGTGCCACGCCCGTAACCTCGCAGGTGAACACCGACGCGTTCGTCGAGCTTTTCGAGCCGATTCTTGCGGACGGCTCGGACATCGTGCATCTCACGCTGTCGTCCGGTATCACAGGCTCCGTGAATTCGGCGCGCGTCGCCCGGGAGGAACTGCTCAAACGATACCCCGACAGGAAGATCTATGTGGTGGATTCGCTTGCGGCGTCGTCCGGCTACGGGCTTCTGCTTGACGGCGCGCTCGACATGCGTGACGGAGGCATGGGCGCGGACGAGCTGAGCGCGTGGCTGGAGGAGAAAAAATATTACCTGCACCACTGGTTTTTCACGAGTGACCTGCGACACCTCAAGCGGGGAGGACGCGTCTCGTCCGCGTCGGCCATCGTCGGTACGCTGTTGAATATCTGTCCGCTTCTCAATGTCAGCGCCTCCGGACACTTGATACCGCGCTCCAAGGAGCGCGGCAAAAAGCGCGTCATTGCGGCGATGGTCGATAAAATGTGCGCGCACGCCGAGGGCGGGGTAGATTATTCCGGCAAGTGCTTTATAAGCCACTCGGCTTGCCGCGAGGACGCCGAGGCGGTTGCGGAGCTCGTCCGGAGTACGTTCCCGCGCATCAACGGCGATGTGATGATAAACGACGTCGGCACTGTTATCGGCGCCCACACCGGACCCGGCACCGTCGCGCTTTTCTTCTGGGGAGATAAGCGCGGCGACTGACTACCCGCCTGTCTGACTACCGCGAAGCGTCCCCCCGTCCGCCGCCGGGCTCCAGTTTCCCGGATGAGCCCGCCACGGCGGGCAGGCCGTACTCGAGCGCGAGCATATCCCGCAGCCGCAAAAGCCGCGCCTCCCATTCCGCGCGTTCCGGAGGCTCATAATCGCTCATGGGATACGGTATCCCAAGAGAGTCGTACTTTTCCGTACCCATCTTGCGGTACGGCAGCAGCTGATACTGTATTATGCCGCCGCCCAGGTCGTCGCAGATGAACCGGGCGGTGCGCCTTATGTTCTCCTCATCGCCGTTATAGCCGAACACGACGGGGGTTCGTATGACGAGTTTCTTGCCGAGCCGGGCAGTCCGGCGCAGGTTGTCGAGTATGAGTTCGTTGCCCGCGCCGGTGTACTCGCGGTGTTTGTTCGTGTCCATGTGCTTGATGTCCGCTATGACCAGGTCGGCGTGTTCGTATACGGCCTCCATGTGTTCCGGCGCGCAGTGCAGCGCCGACTCCACGCACGTGTTGACGGACGCGTCGCGGCACGCCCGCAGCAGCATGTCGGCAAACTCCCACTGCAGCATCACCTCACCGCCTGAGAGTGTAACGCCGCCGCCCGTTCTCCTGTAAAAATTGCGGTCTTCGACGATCACCTTCATGAGCTCCGGGACGGTCATGCGCTCGCCCCAGAGCTTCAGCGCGCGGGAGGGACACTCGTCGGTGCAGCGAGCGCATCCGGCGCAGCGCTCCGACGGCGATGCGGACGCCAGAATTCCGTCTTCGTCGAAACGAAGCGGACCGCTCTCCCCGAGCGGACACGCCTTGACGCAATACCCGCATTTTTGAAGCGATATGCACTTGTCGGGATAGACGCCTATCCTCCGATACGGCGCCATCGTCTCGGGGTTGGAGCACCACAGGCAGCGCAGCGGACACCCGGTGAAGAAAACCTCCGTGCGTATACCCGGCCCGTCGTGTATAGTATATTTCTGGATATTCGAGACGAGTCCGCACGGTTCCCCCGACGGCGTTGTGTGAAGCATCCCTCAGTCGAAAGACAGGCTCGTGCGCCCTATTATGTCGTCCTGGAGGGCGCGGTTGAGTTCCACGAAGTACGCGGAATATCCGGCGACGCGCACGAGCAGATCTTTGTACTCGTCGGGGTCTCTCTGCGCCGCCAGGAGCGTCTCCTGATTGGCGACTGTAAACTGGCTGTGCATCCCCTTGCGGTGTATATACTCCTCTATCAGCGCGATGAAGTTTTCGCGGCCTACGTCTCCGGCGAGAGCGCCGGGTGAGAACTTCCAGTTGAGCAGCGTACCGTTCGTCGCGCGCGCGTGGTCGAGCTTCGTCACAGATTTGCATATGGCCAACGGGCCGCGCACGTCGTGCGAGGAGCATTTTGTGTGTACGGCGCCCATGCAATCGCTTACCGGCTCGAAAGCCTTCCTGCCGTCTATCGACGCCCACTGATTTTGACCGTGCGCCACATTGACCGTGACGGAGTACGCGCCGGGCTGGAAGAAGCCGCCGTGGGCGTTCGGGCGGCGCTCCACGTGTTTGCACCACGTATCCATCGCGAACTTGGCGAGCATGTCGGCGTAATCGTCGTCGTTTCCGTAGTGGTGCACGCGGTCGGAGTTGACATATGCGTACAGGCTCTCATAGCCCTCCCAGTTTGCGGTCACCGCGTCGAGCAGTTCCCGCCCGGTTACGCGTTTCTCGTCGAACACGAGCTGCTTGATCGTCGCGAGACCGTCGCCCGCCGTGCCGATACCCACACCCTGCGGACCGGAGAAATTATACTTCGCTCCGCCTGCCGTTACGTCCTTTCCGCTCTCGACGCAGCCGTCCATGAATGTGGAGAGCAGCGGCAGCGGATACATCTTCCGGTGAACCAGATCGACGGTGTTGAGCAGCGCTATCTGTCTGTCGCACCAGTATTCCATCTGCTTGTCGTAGGCGTCGAGTACCTGATCAAACGAGGTAAAGTCCGCGAGCGAGCCTGTGGCCAGACCAAGGCGTCCGCCCACCTTGCCGCAGCGCTCCCAGCGCGGGCAGCCCTCGCCGCAGTTGTAGCAGCGGCCGTCGTTTACGGCAAGCTCAAGCACGCGGGCGATATTCATATGCCCGCAATCTTTCCAGCCGTACGCCTTACCGGACGGGTCGGGTTCCACGCATCCCACCACCTGGTAGTCGCGGGCGTCGTGCAGTTCGACGTTCGAGGTGAGCATACTCGGTATGGCGACGTCGTCGTTGAATATCTTGGGTTCGCCGGTACCCATGCGGATGAGGTTGGCGACTTTTATTTTGAGTTCCCACGGCGTGTTCGCGTGCATACGCACCGCCAGCCACGGACACGGGATGCGTATGTGCGCGTGCGCGTCGAGCGTCATGAAGGTGAGCTCGTTCGTGCCGTCTCCGCCGTCCCTCGTTATGCCGCCGACTGTGAGCGCGGGTCCGCCTATGCCGCCGTTTCCGAATGTGCGTATGAGGATATGGTTGCGCAGTTTGTTGAGATCCCACACTTTTATGAAGAAATTCTCTATGAGTTCCTGCATCTGCTCGCGCGTGGACGCGCCCGTCTCGACGTCGCGCTTGTAAAACGGGTACATGTACTGGTCAAAGCGCCCGTAGCACACGGAATGGCCGTTACACTCGATGTATACAAGATCGACGGCGATGTTTACAAGCTGTATCGCCTCCCAGAACGTGCGCGGCGGATTGCGCGATATCCAGCGGCAATTGGCGGCTATCCGGCGGAGTTCCTCCGCCCGGACGCCGTCGCTCTCGCCGCGGGCCATCTCCTCCGCCAGCTCGGCGTATCTGTTCACGTGGCGCTGCGCCGCGTCGGCGACGATACCGGCCGCCTTGTAGAACGCGCGCTTTTCTATATCGGCAGGATCGGATATAGAAAGCTCCGACTCATACCGTGTTATCTCCGCCCTTATGCCGCCGAGTCCGAGTTTGAGCAGACGCTCAAACTCCAGCCCGAGATGTCCGGCGCCGCAGAATATGTACGCGTCGGCGAAAAACACGCCCTTGCCGTCGTGCGAACCTTTTATTACGTCGTCGGTGAGCATGGAGCGCGTCATATCCTCCACGGTGTTGCCGTCCCAGAAGTCGCGAAGTTTTTCAAGGCGCTCCTGCGTTTCGGGCGTGTATGTGAAGTAGTCGTGCGTCCGCTTCTCGCTGTAGCCCATCAGTCCGTCGCGCATCTCGTTGACGACCCAGTTGAAGCCGAACTCCGGGAAGACCGGCGCGCCCTTCTTGTCGCAGCACAGACATCCGACGACGAGCTCGTGCGGGAAGATGTACACGGGCGCCTCGTCGAGAATTTTCCCGACCGCGTACGCCCGCTTGAGCAAGGCGGGTTCGCCCGAGTGTTCCCTATACGCCTGCGTGACCAGCTCCGCGGCGTCGGGCGCGACAAAGCCGTTTGTGGTTTTGGCGGTGATAGCCAGTATCTTGTTTATGCGCTCAAACGGAGAGGGTTCCGGCGTATTGCCCGATATCGCCACGCCCCAGTCTTTGTCAAACGGTTCAATCGGCTTCGGATCGGTGTCTATGAGGTACGCGTTTTTGTAGGTGTCGCGGTTTTGCGCAAGGTTGTCGTCGCTCGTGAAGCGCGCGCTCCGCGCGGCGGTCGCCGCCGCAGTCGTCGGACTCATTGTGATACCCCCAATATTCAGCATTAAGCGTTAAGCGCGGAAACGGGACAACGGACGCGCCGCGCGGGACGCGGCGCAATCTTTCAACGCTTGTCGCTTTCCGTGACGAAACTCCCGGATTGCATTTTACCACATCCGGATTACATATTTCAAGCGGCCGCGCAAAAAAATGCGGGTTATTCTTTGGCCGCGGCCACGTCCCGACGGTCTTTGCGGTTATTTTGCAGCCGGACGCAGTCACGACGAATGTTTTCGTTTGTTGTTGGGTGGCCATCACAAACGAAAACATTCGCGACGAGATTACCTTTACAGCCGGCGGCGCATATGTTATTGTTGCGGAGGGCGCTTCACGTATGCCGCCGCCAAACAATTACGGACGCTCTTTCAGCGTTCTCGGAGGAGGATTCCGTGGAGAAAACTAACGAGTGTTTAGCGATGCGCGTATCGCGCGGCAGTATTATCGGCAACGTGGCGCTTTCGGCCTTCAAGCTGTTTGCGGGCGCGGCGGCGCACTCGACGGCGATGGTTTCCGACGCGGCGCACAGCCTGTCGGACGTATTGAGCACAGTGATCGTAATGATCGGCGTGAGGCAGGCCGGGCGCGAGGCGGACAGGGAACATCCGTACGGTCATGAGCGGATGGAATGCGTCGCGGCCGTCATACTCGCGGCCATCCTTTTCGCGGCCGGCGTCGGCATCGGCTGCGCCGGCGTCGGCAGGATCGCGGCCGGGAGCCGCGCCGCCGCCGGGACGCCCGGCGTGTTGGCGCTCGTCGCGGCAATCGTATCGATAGCGGTGAAGGAGATCATGTACAGGTACACGCGCGCGGCGGCGAAACGCGCCGGCTCGGGCGCGTTGATGGCGGACGCCTGGCACCACCGGTCGGACGCGCTGTCCTCAATCGGCAGCCTCATCGGGATTGCGGGCGCGAGACTCGGGTTTCCGGCGCTCGATCCGGCGGCGAGCATCGTTATCAGCCTGTTTGTTCTTAAAGCGGCGCTTAAGATATTCGTCGGGTCCGTGAGCAAAATGACCGACAGGGCGTGCGACGACGCCCTCGCCGAAGAACTCCGCGCGGTCATCCTTGAACAGGACGGCGTCGCGGACGTCGATATGCTGAAGACGCGGCTCTTCGGGGAGAGGATATATGTCGATGTGGAGATCAGCGCGGACGGAGAAGCCCCGCTGCGCGTGACGCACGACATCGCGCACCGGGTACACGACATCATCGAGGAAAGATTTCCAAGGGTGAAGCACTGCATGGTACACGTCAATCCCGCCGGGGAGAGTCCAGGC
>JAITKI010000043.1 GCA_031278515.1 Oscillospiraceae bacterium
CGGAAAAATTGCAAACAGAATTTTTTTTGGAATCATTAATATTCCGCACAGTTCGCAAAATTGTCGCAGGCTTGGCAAAATTCGGGAAGCCTGTCGAAAAAAGTATACTTTTTTAACCAGTACCCCGCCACCGCAAAACCGTGAAACGGCCAACCCGCAACGCTCTTCACAACCCGCCACAAATGCGCTCAGGGCATGGTTTCGCAAAGGTTGTCCCCATTATTATACAAATTTCGCCAATTGTCAATACCCCCCGCTTAAAAATGTATACTTTTTTCGACAGGCTTCCCGAATTTTGCCAAGCCTGCGACAATTTTGCGAACTGTGCGGAATATTAATGATTCCAAAAAAAATTCTGTTTGCAATTTTTCCGGAGACGTGCTAGAATACCGGAAACGGCGATAAATGAGGTGAATTGTAATAGTATGAAAGACGGTATACACCCAAACTACGGTCCGGCGACGATAAGGTGCGCCTGCGGAGAGGTCATCGAGACGGGCAGCACGAAGAAGGACATCAAGGTGGAGATCTGCTCCAAATGTCATCCGTTCTATACCGGCAAGCAAAAACTGGTGGATACGAGCGGCCGCGTAGACAAGTTCAACAGGCGATTTGGACTGCGGTGACGCCGAGAGAGCCGTAATAGCGGGTCTCAGCGCCGACAACATGGCGCCGGACGAGCGCTCCGACGAGCAGAGTCTGCGGGAACTGGAGGCTCTGCTGGGTTCGGCCGGGGGCGTCTGCGTCGGTCGCGTGCTGCAAAAACGCGCGGCGCCGGATACGCGCACGTTTATAGGCGAGGGCAAGGCGCGCGAGATGAAAGCGCTAATCGACGCGGAGGACTGTTCGCTTGCGGTCTTTGACAACGAACTCTCACCATCGCAGACGCGCGCGCTCGGCGAAGAACTGGGTGTGCGCGTAATTGACCGTTCAACGCTCATCCTGGACATATTCGCGCGCCGCGCCGGCACGCGCGAGGGCAGATTGCAGGTGGAACTCGCGCAGTACAAGTATCTGCTGCCGAGACTGACCGGCATGTGGTCGCATCTCGTCAGGCAGACGGGGTCGTCCGCGCCTATCGGTACGCGCGGACCCGGTGAGACGCAGCTTGAAACGGACAGACGCCACATCCGGCGCAAGATCGCCAAGCTGGAGGATGAACTGCGCGAAGTCAGGCGCGTCCGCGCGTCGCAGCGCCGTCTGCGCGAGAAGAACAGCGTACCTGTCGTGGCGCTCGTGGGCTACACGAATTCCGGTAAGTCCACGCTGCTCAACACGTTGACGGGCGCCGGGGTACAGGCGAACGACCGCCTTTTTGACACGCTCGACACGACGACGCGCCGTCTGAAGCTCACGGACTCGCTCGAGGCGCTCATATCCGACACTGTGGGCTTCATCCACAAACTGCCGCACCACCTGATTGACGCGTTCGGCGCGACGCTTGAAGAACTGCGTTTCGCGGACGTGATTGTACATGTGATAGACTCGTCTAACTCACTGTGGGAGCGCCACGCCTTCGTCGTCAACGCGCTCATCACGCGGTTGGGCGCCGACGCGAAGCCGCGCATTGAGGCGTTCAACAAGTGCGACATAAGCGCAGACGACGCGGAGTCGCGCCCGCGCGGGGAGAACGCGGTCTCGATATCCGCGAAAACGGGCGAAGGCGTCGGGGAACTGCTCGAGCGCATCTGCGGACTGCTTGAGAACTCCGGCGTGAAAACGACGCTCCGACTGCCGTACAGCGACGGCGGACTTGTCGGTATGCTCACGCGCGAGGGAACCGTCACCCGCGCCGAATACATGGACGACTGCGTTGAGATTGAGGCCGTGCTGCGCCCCGAGATATACGGAAAAGTAAAAAAATACGCGAAAATCTGAGTTGATTTCGGCGTCTTATACGGCGCGGGACAGGACGTCGGCCATATCATACAGCCCCGGCGACTTGGCGGACACCAGGAACTTTGCGGCTCTGAGCGCGCCCGCCGCGAATATCTCGCGTGAGTGGGCGGAATGTTTGAGCTCTATAACCTCGTCGCGCCCCGCAAAGATTACTTCGTGTTCGCCGACTATCGTCCCGCCGCGCACGGACGATATGCCGATCTCGCGGCCGGAGCGCGGCGCGCGCCTGTCGGCGCGCGCGCAGACGTATTCCGGCTCATACGGCAGCGAGTCCGACGCGGCGGCGGCGAGAAGGAGCGCCGTGCCGCTCGGCGCGTCCGTCTTGCGTCTGTGGTGGCGCTCCACAATCTCGACGTCGAAGTCCGCGCCCAGAACGGCGCACGCGCGCCGCACTAACTCCGCCAGAAGATTGACGCCCAGCGACATATTGCCCGATCTGAAGATGGGGGCGACGACGGCCGCCCTGTCTACTGCCTCCAGCTGGCTCGCGGAGTACCCTGTCGTACAGAGTACGAGAGGCAGCTTTCTCTCGACGGCCAAGTACAAAAGGCCGTCGAGCATTGACGGGGACGAAAAATCGACGACGACATCGGCCTGCCCGTCGTACTCGCGCGGATCCTCGTAGACGGGGAACTTGTTTGACATCATGTGTCCGACATCGAAGCCCGCGACCGTCTCGACCGCGCCGTCACGTCCCGCAAGCTCGGCGACGGCGCGCCCCATGTGGCCGTTGCATCCGGAAATTATAATCCTCAGCACTGATTTCCGCCTCCCGGAATTGGTTTCGCTCCCCTGCGGCGGCTGTTGAAAACGCCGCCGCAAGAGGGGATTATTTCGCCTTGTGGCTCGCGTCCACCCAGTCGAGGTCGCGCCGCGCCTTCGCGAAGCCCACCTTGCCGCCCTTGGTGAACAGCACGGCGCCGTCTCCCGTGGGAGGGGGGGCGTTTTTCATCCTCCCGGCCATAAATTCTTCCTTTGCCGCTTCCTTGGCCATGCCCTCTGCGGAGATGTAGTTGCGGATGCGCTCGTGCTCGCGCGAGACAATCTCGTATGCGCCCGGGTACGGGATTATGTACACAAGTCCGTCCTCAATGCCCTTTTTGAAGCGCTCCGCGAGTTCCACCGGATCTATGCCGGTGGACACGTGCTCGCGCAGCACCTCGATCACCTCGTCCGTCGTGTTGTAGCCGCTGTTCTTATATCTTTCCGGACGGCGCAGCTCTGTCGCCCAAATGTCGCTGTTTATATTCATCGGACACAGGGAACTGGCGCCGATACCGTATGGCTTCAGCGCCATGTAGTACGTCTCCATCAGGTTGTTCACCGCCGCCTTGGCCGCCGAATACGGCGCCGTCGTCGCGCAGCCGCCCCAGCCGCCCATAGAGGACGTGACGGCGATGTGACATTCCGTCTTGTTCGCGTAGGCTTTTATCATGCGCGGCACGAATATGACAAGGCCGTTGACCACGGCGCCCAGACACACGCCCATCACCCAATCGTAGTCGTCAAAAGTGGACGCTTCCGCAGGGCCGAACGAGTTGACGCCGGCCGTCTGTATGAGCAGATGCGGCGGACCGCCGAACACCTTTTCGACCTTGTCCGCCGCCGCCGTGTAATCGGCGCGGTCGGTGAGGTCCGCTCTGATAGGCAGTATATCGCTCTCCTTCGCGCCGCTGTAGGCGGCTATTTCGCCGACCGCGCGGTCAAGCGCGTCCTGCCGCAGATCGACTATGGCGACCTTCATCCCCGCCTTTGAAAAAACCTTCGCCTGCCCGAGTCCCGCTCCGGCGGCGCCTCCCGTTATAAAAGCGATCTTTCCCGCAAAATCTTTCACTGCGCGCGCATCCTTTCAGACTTAAATTTTTTCCCACACAGTGGCGACTCCCATGCCGCCGCCTATGCAGAGCGTGGCGAGACCGCGCCTGGCGTCCGCCCGTTTTTGCATTTCGTGTATCAGCGTCACGATTATACGCGCGCCCGACGCGCCTACGGGGTGCCCGAGCGCGAGCGCGCCGCCGTTCACGTTGACCTTCGCCATGTCAAAGCCGAGCTCGCGCGCGACGGCGATGGACTGCGCCGCGAACGCCTCATTAGCTTCAACTAAATCGATGTCGCCGATCGTCAATCCGGCCTTCTTAAAAGCCGCGCGCACGGCGGGAACCGGACCCGTACCCATTATAGCGGGATCCACGCCGCCCTGCCCGTACGCGACCAGCCGGACAAGCGGCTTGAGTCCGTACTTCTTCACGGCGTCGCCGGACGCGAGGATCACGGCGGCCGCGCCGTCGTTTATGCCGGAGGCGTTGCCGGCCGTCACGCGGCCGCCGTCCGGCTTGAACGCCGGCTTCAGCTTTGCCAGCGCCTCGGCCGTCGTGGCACGGGGGAATTCGTCGATTTTGAAATCGACAGTCTCTTTTTTGACTTTGACGGGTACCGGGACAATCTCGTCGTCGAAACGCCCGGACTTCTGCGCGGCGGCCGTCTTCTCCTGCGAAGAGAGGGCGAAGGCGTCAAGCTCCTCACGCGTTATGCCCCATTTGTCGCAGATGTTCTCGGCCGTTATCCCCATGTGGTAGTTGTTGTAGGCGTCCCACAAGCCGTCGTTTACCATTGTATCGACGAGCGCCGTGTTGTTCATACGAGCGCCGAAACGCGCCGTAGGCACGGAGTAAGGCGCCGCCGACATGTTTTCGGCGCCGCCCGCCAGCACGACCTCCGCGTCCCCGGACGCGATGGCGCGCGCCGCCTCGATGACAGCCTTCATTCCGGAGCCGCAGACCATCCCTACTGTGTATGCCGGCGTCTCGTACGGTATGCCCGCGCCGATTGCAATCTGGCGCGCGACATTCTGACCGAGTCCCGCGGTGAGTATGCACCCGAACATGACCTCGCTGAGACTGCCGGGCTCAAGTCCCGCCCGCTCGATTGCGGCTTTGGCGGCTATCGCGCCGAGCTTCGGGGCGGGTATGTCCTTCAAGGAACCGCCGAAGCTGCCTATAGCCGTCCTGCACGCGCTGACAAGATAGATTTCGCTCATTCCGTTCATCCTCCGTATCCGCCTGCGGCGGAAATGTTATTTCGCGCGGGACTCCGCCGCGCGACCGTAAGGCGCCTGTTACCTACGGCGCGTCAAACGTCAATTTGCCGAACCCGCGCTCCGTTATGCGGGAGACGAGCTCCGGGCCGCCCGAAACGGCGATGCGCCCGTTTTCTAGCACATGCACAAAATCGACGCCGATACCCTCCGCAAGCCTTGCGTTGTGAGTTATAATAAGCAACGCGTTATCCGAGGTCTTGAAAGCTCTGATGTTGTCCGATACGGTGCGAAGCGCGTCGATGTCAAGTCCGGAGTCGGTCTCGTCCAGCACGGCAAGCCTTGGACGCAGCGCGAGCAGCTGTAATATCTCTGATTTTTTCTTCTCGCCGCCGGAGAAACCGACGTTCAGGTCGCGATCCGCGTATTCGCGCGGTATACCGAGACCGTCCATCGCGCCGTTCAGCTCGCGGCGGAACGCCAGCATACGCGGCGCGGATGCGCCCTCACGCGCGCCCTTAGCCGCGCGTATGAAGCTCTCGAGCGTGACGCCGGGTACCTCCCCCGGGTTCTGGAATGACAGAAATATGCCGCGTCGAGCGCGTTTGTCCGTCGATTCGCCCGTTATATCCTCGCCCTCAAACAGTATTTCGCCGGACACGACCGTATACGCCGGATTGCCCATGATCGCCGCGGCGAGCGTGGATTTTCCCGCGCCGTTCTGACCCATGAGCACATGCGTCTCGCCCGCGCGTATTGTCAGATTGAGATCGCGCAGCAGCGCGCGCTCCCCTATATTCACCCGTAGCTTTCTGATCTCCAGCAGAGCGTTACTCACCGGATAGTCCTCGATTCTAAGTTCTGACGCGGGGCTTCGCCCCACAATCCGCGAGACGGCGGGCGCCGCGCGTCCGCGGGAACTAAAACATTATTTTGCTCATCTTGTCTATTTCCTCCGACAGCGCCTCGTATACGCCGGGGAAATTGCTCATCGGGAGCCCCTGCGACGCGTTGGGAATAAAGTACAGCTTGCCGCATTCCTCGCACACGCGCTTGACCTCAGCCGCCACGATCTCGCGGGTCCATTCGGGAAAATCGACGTCGGCGCTGTTTATGCCGCCCATAAAGCTTATCTGCCCGCCGTACTTCCCGATAAGTTCCGGAAGGTTGTTCGCTTTCATGACGCCCTGCCAGATGTCTATGCCGACATCTATCATATGGGGTACCAGCGTGGCGGCGTACGAGTCGGAGTGGTGCATGACGACTTCCACGCCGTGTGACTTGTAGTAGCCGTAGATCCGCTTGTACCCGGGTACAAAGAATTCCTCGAACATGTCGGGTGAGACGAACGTGGAGGCCTGGCTGCCCCAGTCGTCGTGGTGAAAGAGCGCGTCGGGCTTGAGATACTTGCAGACCTGTTCGGCGTACGTCAGCTCATACTCGGTAATCATGTCGATTATCTCATGCATACACTCGGGTTCCTCATAGAAGCTGATGAGGCAGTTTGATATTTCCAGCAGATAGTGGCACTGCTCAAATATGCCCGGAGCGTAAAACTGCGTGGCGAAATACTCGTTCCGGTCAATTTTTTCCGCCATTTCGATGTACGGTTCCCACTCGGAGGCGGAGAATATGAGGTTTGGCGGCTTTACGTAGTCGCGCCATTTTGTTATGTCCTTTACGAGAAGGTGCTCTTCGTCGTGTACGGGGAACGGTCCCGGAGTTCCCTCCGGCCACGAGCGCGTCACTCCCCACGCGTCCGTCACGTTCAGCTGACCGTATGACGGTTGGGCGCTGGCCTGCGGCGTACCGAACATCAGCGCGAACGGTTCGTACTGGTTGACAAATCTGTCGGGCTTCCCGCCCCTTATGGTCTCGAGCAGGTTTTGTCTTTTAGTCAGCATATACACCAATCCTTTGTCAAAAATTCGCTCGGAGAACAGTTTGTCCGCGGCGCCGTCCGCGACGGTTCGCGCTCCACCGCCCCTTCGCGCCGCGCGAGAGGTTCCATGTCTCCGGGCGGCGCCCGCAGCGCTTGAAACGGCCGGCGGACAGTCACTCAAACATCTTTGCGGCGGTCTTTAACGTGTCGGCGATAGCTATCTGCTGCGGACAGACGCGCTCGCAGCTCGCGCAGCCGACACAGTCGGACGCCTTGCCGCCGAAGCCCGTCTCCCACATGTAGCTAAATCGCGCCGCTCCCTTGTCCCCGTATACGATGTCGCGATTCATCGCCTCAAAGATCTTCGGAATGACGACGTCCCGGGGACACTCGGGTACGCAGTACGCGCATCCCGTACACGGTATGGACGGAATGGCGGCGAGCGCGCTCTGCGCGGCCTCGACGACGCGGCGCTCGGCCTCGCTGAGCGGCTTGAAGTCCCTCATGTACGATACGTTGTCTCGCATCTGTTCCTCGGAGGACATACCGCTGAGTACCGTTATGTTGAAATCCAGAGATGCCGCGAAACGTATGGCCCACGACGCGTACGACGCGTTCGCGTCCGCCGCGTCGAATATTTTTTTCACGGGATCCGCGGGATTTGCCAGGGATCCGCCTTTTACGGGTTCCATTATCACAACGGGCTTGCCGTGTTTCTTGGCGACCTCGTAACACGCGCGCGACTGCACGCCGCCGCTCTCCCAGTCGCCGTAGTTGATCTGGAGCTGCACAAACTCCATCTCGGGATGCGCAGTGAGAACCTCGTCGAGGACGCTTGCCTTGTCGTGGAAAGAAAAGCCGGCGTGGCGTATGAGACCGCGCTCGCGGAGCTCCAGAATGTAGTCCCACATGCCAAACTCGTCGAAGGCCTTCGTTCTCGGCGTTCCGACGTTGTGCAGCAGGTAAAAGTCAAAATATTCCGCGCCCGTGCGCCGGAGCGACGTCCGGAACATCTCTTTCGCCTCATCGGCGCTCTTGGGACCCGCCCAGGCCGGCAGCTTCGTGGCAATGATCACCTTTTCGCGCGGGTAGCGGTCGATAATGCACGTCTTGACCGCAGCTTCCGATTTGCCCTCCCCGTATCCGTACGCGGTGTCGAAATACTTAAAGCCCGCGTCAAGAAACATATCGACGAGCTTATTTGTCTTGTTCAGATCGATGGCGCCGCTTCGCGGGTCCTGCCCCTCCGCCATGGGCAGACGCATGAGCCCAAAGCCGAGCTTTGGTATATCCTCGCCCAGATAAGGCATATATAGACCTCGTTGTTTACAAATTTACGATTCGGGCGTCAAAAGCGGCAGCGCGCGTTTGACGCCCGAATCGCATTTTCGGTTTGTATTTCGCGTCCGCCCGTCCCGACGGGCGGTTTTCAGAAAGTCTCGGGCGCGCCTCCGAAGGACTCGACGGTACCCAGCACGTCGGTGAGGTAGAACACCTCGTATATGCCGTCGTCCGGCTTATACATATTTTTGAGCGTCGGGGCCTGATCGAGCATCTTTGCTCTCGCCTCAAGTCTGTCGTCCCGGTTTGCGACCGCCTGGAGCCGGAACCACTTGCCGCCGCCGTCGAACACGCCTGTGAGCTCGACTTTGGGGTTGGCGATGAGCTGTTTGTAGACCTTTTTCGTGTTGTTCATGCAGATGTAGGTTTTTCCGTCGAATTCGGCGACCGCGCCGAACGGACGCACGCGCGGCTGATCGCCCTCCGTCGTGGCAATGTAGAATGTGCCCGCCGCTGATAAGAGTTCCGTAGCTTTGTTCATGTCTGCACCTTTCCCTTCAAAAAATTGTCAAAATAACCGGACGACTGCTGCCTGGATACAGCCTGCGCGCAGTATACCACGTCCGCGCGCGGAAATCAAGTGTGGAAGCCGTTTTGAATCATTTCGTTTGTGATGGCTTCGCCATCACAAACGAGTCACGAGGATTGGTTCTCGCCGTGCGCGGCTCGCAAAGAGCATTTTCCGGGAAATAAATCCCCGGAAAATGCGGAAGGTGATAATTTTTGCATCGTTATAATTGATGGTTCGGAATAAATTTGCCCGCAAGCGAGGGCGCTCTATTCGTCCGTGATTATAAGCCGTTCGAGCTGCATCGCCTTGGCGCGTATGTCGTCGGCGGTCGGATAGTTCAAATCGGCGTCGATCCGGGCGTTCGCCAACACGAGGGCGACGTATGTAGACATCTCGTTTTTTTTGATGATGCGCTTGTACTTTTTCAGCCCGTTGAGCATCCTGTCAATCGCGTAATCCTCAAGATCGGGCGACTTGCAAAAGCCCTCGAACAGCTCTCTGGCCGTCAGAAACGGAATCAGAGTCGTGGCGACGGTCTCCTTTGGGAATACCTTGAGAAGCAGCTTCTGCAGCTTCTCACGCTGCTCCGAGCCGTACGGGAATGCCCACATCTCGTACTCGGCGGCCTCTTTTTTTTGCTTTTTCTTGCTTTTCCACGTAAATATCGCGTATTCCCCGAGCGCCATGACAGTCGCCTCCCAGTCAAAAAATAACAGCGCTATCTTACCATAACGCCGTCGGATATGCAACAGCGCCCGGTTTGAATAATTTCGTTTGCAATTCGCGCGGGCTTTCTGTATACTTAAAGACACGGAACTTTTTATGTCTTAATACGTCATATTGAGCGAGGCGCCTTCCGGTTTTCAAGGCGCCATTACAAATAGCGGAAGGAATATTGATATGCCGGATGTGCTGTCGCCCGAGGCGGCGAACGAACCCCGGACGCCCCCGGGAGGCGGGGAACCGCCCCGTCCCCCGACAGGCGAGGGGGTAAAGTCAAAAAAAAAGAGACGGCGGAAAAAAAAGATAGTCAAGGCGGCGGTCGCCGTTGTGATTACGTTGGCCGCGCTGGGCGGGATAGCCCTCGGCCTGCGGCGTCTGTTGCGTGAGAGCGAGCCGGAAGTGGAGCTGCTCACGGACTTTGTGACGAGAGGCTCCATCCAGAGCATGGTCACGGGCAGCGGACTGACGCGCGCGAAGGAATCCGCGTCGCTCGTTTTGGCGTCGGGAGGCGTCGTAGGCGAGGTGTTTGTGCAGGAGGGAGACCTGGTGGCGGAGGGGGATCCGCTGTACGCCATCGACAGCGCCGACGCGAAAAAGACGGTCGATGAGGCGGAAAAGACCGTGGAGGACGCGCAAAAAGCCGCCGCGGCCACTGCGGACGAGATAGAAAAGCTGCTGGAGCAGTACAACGACCTGACCGTCGTCTCCCCGCATTCCGGCGTCCTGCTGGAGACGGCGCGTCTGCGCAAGGGCGACAGCGTCGCGGCGGGTACGAAGATAGCCACGCTCGTTGACGAGAGCGTGATGCTGCTCACGCTGTACTTCAGCTACGCTTACGAGCGCGACATCGCGGTAGGACAGCCGGCCGTCGTGTCGATTCCGTCGTCCATGAGCGAGATACCGGGCGCGGTGCGCGAAGTCAACTACATACGGCGCATTTCCGCGGAGGGCGCCGCGCTGTTTCAGGTAGTCGTCGAGATGAATAACCCCGGCGCGCTGACGGCGGAAATGGCGGCCTCCGCCGTACTGACAAGCGGCGCGGGCGAGAGGGTGTACCCGTATGAGGGCGGCGCGTTGGAATACTCGCGGGTCACGGATATAGTTACGAAAGTCGCCGGCGACGTCATAGAGCACTCGCTTATGGACTACGCGCGGGCGAGCGAGGGGCAAACGCTGCTGCTGCTGGACTCCAACGTCAACGACGCGCAGATCGAGTCGCTGCGAAAGCAGCTTGAGACACAGCAAAAGCAGGCGCAGACGGCTGCGGAAGCCGTTGAAAAGGCGCGGAAGGACCTCGACGACCTCAACGCGTTCGCGCCGATGGGCGGCACGGTGATGGCGTGTTCGCTGAAGCCGGGCGAGAAGGTGGAACAGGGCAGAGCGGCGCTGACCGTCGCGAATACAACCGTGATGCTTGTGGAGGCGCGGATAGACGAGATGAACGTGCAGTATGTAAAGACAGGCATGTACTGCGACATCACGCAGTGGGGGCGCAACGGACAGGAGATGTTCGGAGGCGTTGTGGAGTCTATCAGCCTTGAGGGCAAGAATGAGAACGGATACTCGTACTTCCCGGCGACTGTACGCGTGGACAATGCGGACGGCAAGCTCCTGTCCAGCATGTACGTCGACTACAGTCTCGTGGCGTCGCAGTCGGACGACTGCCTTACCGTACCCATCCAGGCTATCAAGTACACGGAAGCCGGCTCGTGCGTGTTTGTAAGGTTGGACGGCAGACCGGAAAACGCGCTGAACGCGGAGGAACTGGGCCTCGACGTTCCGGACGGCTTCTACGCGATTCCCGTCACGGTGGGACTGTCGGCAAACTCAATGGCGGAGATATTGGACGGCGTCGAGGAGGGCGCGGAGGTGTTCACTCAGTACCTGACAAACAGGGGCGACTCGTACAGCGGCGGCGGCGTGTCCATAATGCGCGGGTAAGAATTTTATGTTGATTGAATTGGCGAATGTTTACAAGATATATAATGAAGAGATGGAAAACGAGGTGCGCGCCCTGAACGGCGTGTCGCTGAAAATAGACAGGGGCGAGTTCGTCGGCATAATCGGCGCGTCGGGTTCGGGTAAATCCACACTCATGAATATTCTGGGATGTCTCGATCTGCCGACGTACGGCGAGTACTATTTGAACGGCCGGGATGTGAGCGAGCTGTCCGACAGGAAGCTCTCTCACGTCCGCAGCCGCGAGGTCGGCTTCATCTTCCAAGGCTTCAATCTCGTAGAGGCGCTGTCCGCCCTGGAAAATGTCGAGCTGCCGCTCGTGTATCAGGGCGTGAGTTCATGGCGCCGGCGCGAGATGGCCGGGGACGCGCTCGAGCGCGTCGGTCTGCTCGAAAGGGCGCGCCACAAACCGTCGGAGATGTCGGGCGGGCAGCAGCAGCGCGTGGCGATAGCGCGCGCCATATCGACAAACCCCCCGATAATCATGGCCGACGAGCCGACCGGCGCGCTCGACACAAAGACGGGGAAGGTCGTACTCGAAATATTGAGTTCCATACACCGCGACGGCGCCACCGTGCTGCTGATAACCCACAACAACGACATCGCCGCACAGACGGAGCGCCTTGTGCGTATATCCGACGGCGTGATAATAGAGGACAGGGATAACAGGGGGGCCGCGCCGTGAGCATAAGCCGGAGCATGAAGATGGCGGTGAAGTCGATACTGTCCAACAAGGCGCGCACGGTGCTCACCATGCTCGGCATCATCATCGGTATCGCCGCCGTCATGACTATAGTGTCCGTCGTCCAGGGAACAAACAGGCGTTCGATGGAGATGTACGAGAGCCAGGGTACAAATAAAATCGACGTGTACGCCTACCAGTGGAACGGCAAGGACATAAGCCAGAAACTGTACGACTACTGCCTGAGTCTCAACGAGCTTGTGGCGGGCGTCACGCCGAATATGGGCTACTGGGGCGCCGGGGGCAGCGTAAAGTACATGGCCGCGGACGCGGCGAACAATCCCGATTACGGCGCTCCGCAGGTGGCGCTCGGCAGCGACCAGTATTCGCTCTGCAATAATTTCACCATAGCCGAGGGGCGCGACCTGTCGTACCTCGACGTGAAAATGTACAACCAGGTCATCGTGCTCGGGGCGGCCGTCAAGGATTATCTGTTTCAATACCAAAATCCCATAGGACAGAGGGTCACGCTGGGCGCGAACACATTTGAGGTGATAGGCGTTTACAAGGCAAAGGACGCCGGTTTTTCGCAGGGCTGGAGTCTGGATAATATCGCCGTCGTGCCGTACACGCTCAACAGGATGCTCAATAACAGCACGATGATAGAGAGCTTTGTGGTGAAGGCGAAGAGCAAGGCCGCCACGACGGAGGCGATAACGCGGCTGACCGGATTCCTCTCGGGAGAGATCGACCCGAACATGGGGTACTTCAACGTGTACTCGCAAAACGAGTGGATGGATGAAAACGCCAGCGCGACGAAGATGTACAGTTACGTCGGCGGCGGCGTGGCCGGTATATCGCTGCTCGTCGGCGGTATAGGCATAATGAACATCATGCTTGTGACCGTCAAGGAGCGCACGCGAGAGATAGGCATACGCCGGGCTATAGGCGGCTCGCGGCGCACGATTCTGGTTCAGTTTTTGCTGGAGGCCGCCGTGGTGTGCGGCGTGGGCGGGCTGTTCGGGCTCGCGCTCGGGCTGGTGGGTACTCTGGTGGCGGGCAAGCTGATGCTTGAAATGGTACTGATGCCCGGCGTAGCGATGTCCGCGGCCGCGTTCGCGTTTTCCGTGGCGTTGGGGCTTGTGTTCGGCATATATCCGGCCGTAAAAGCGGCGTGGCTCCAACCGGTGGAGGCGCTGAGGTCGGAATGACGACTTGTATGCGGGAGCGCATATTCCCGTTTGTCACGGCCGGGGCCGTAACAAACGGGTCACGGGAGCTTGGTTCTCGCCTACGCCGAAAAGGACGAAGGGGCGAAAACCACCGCAAACGAAATCATTCGGGAGAACGAAAATGTTGACAAATAATCTGACGTGTTCAGGAGAAAATGTATGAATATGAAAAAGAGTTGTATCGCGATTTTGCTCGTGCTGTCCGCGCTCACTGCGGCGTTCGGCGCTCACGCCGCCGCGCCGGTATTTCCCGATATTTCCGACGCGGGTACCGCCGAAGGCGTGGCGGCGCTGCAGATGCTGGGCGTGATAAACGGCGACGGGGGGTTGTTCAAGCCCGGGGGCAAGCTGACGCGCGCCGCGTTTTGCAAGATGGCCGTCGTCATCATGGGCAGAGCGGACGAGGAACCGCTGTACCGCAACCGCACAATATTTCCCGACGTGCGTCCCAATCATTGGGCCGCGGGGTATATCGGCCTTGCTGTCACGGGTGAGAACAAGATAATCAGCGGCTTTACGGACGGCACGTTCAAGCCCGACGACTTCATTACGTACGCGCAGGCCGTTACGCTCCTGATGCGCGTACTCGGGTATACCGACGCCGACGCGGGTATGCTCTGGCCGGGCGGCTACATGGACGCCGCCGGGCGGGCGGGACTGACGGACGGCATAGACCAAGAGCCGGGCGGCGCCGTCCTGCGCGCGCAGGCGGCAAAGCTGTTTTTTAACATGCTGACATCCGACAAAAAGGGCGGCGAGCCATTTCTTGCCTCGTTTGGCTCGGCGACGGAAAACGTCGTGATCATGGATCTGAACGTGGATTCCGCAGACAGGAGACAGGGCGGAATCAAGACGTCGGCCGGCGTGTTTTACGCCGGGAACGACGGTTTCCCGGAGCTGTTCCTGGGAAGGCGCGGCACGCTGATCGCCGACGCGAGCGGCCGCGTCGCGACATTCCTGCCGGCTGACGGAGAGAGCGTGTCCGTATCCGTAGAGACGGCGGGCGCGACGTGGATAAAGGATTCCGACGGGCGCAGATACAGCATCCCCGCCGGCGTACCCGTGTACACGTCCGGGGAAACGACGACGCTTCCGGATATCTTCGTGGATATAGCGCCCGGCGCGGTGATGACGATTTTCTACTCGCCGGACGGCGCGGCGGACGCCGTGTACATGAAGTCCGAACCGTCGAGCGCCGCACTCGTCGTAACGACGTCGGACATCTCGACGCGCGTGTTCGCGCCGCTGACGGGCGGCGGACAGTACAGGATATTCAGGGACGGCGCGGAGGCGGATATCGGCGATATCGCCAAATACGACGTGGCGACGTACGACGCGGCGTCCCGCGTTCTGCGCGTATCGAGCTTCAGACTCACGGGCTACTATGAGAGCGCGTGGCCGAACACGTCGTCGCCGATGCGCGTGACCGTCATGGGGCGCGAATTCGACGTCCTGCCGTCGGCTGAGGAGACGCTGTCCGAGTTCAAACTCGGACAGGTGATGAC
This sequence comes from Oscillospiraceae bacterium, assembly GCA_031278515.1. Lineage (GTDB taxonomy): Bacteria > Bacillota > Clostridia > Oscillospirales > Oscillospiraceae > JAISBX01. Next base: position 14,769 of record JAITKI010000043.1, read on the forward strand.
GCTTTTGTTCACATCGGATCTCAAGGTGGCGGGCGCCGTTGACAGGCTGAACGCGAGCGGGACGGCTATAGGGATAGTCGGCGACGACGCGACGGGCGGCAGCGCGACGGTGACGCTGCTGGACGGGACGACATTCTCCGGAAATCCCGGACTTGACAACTACGCGGCGGCGCAGCTGCGGGGCGAACTCGTCAGTGTGACGTCGTCGGGCGTCGGCAAGATAACGCTCGTAAGACTCGCCGCGCGTCAGGGGCTGTCCGGCGAACTCAATATATCGGCCCGCACGCTGGGGAAGCTCGAATTGGCGAAGGGCGTCCGCGTATTTGAGCGCGTCGGAAAAGGGCCGGTGGCCCGTATATCGTTTGACGACATCGCCGGAGAGACGGGAAGCATCCCCGCGTCAAAGGTGGTGTACGCCGGCGCCGACAGCCTCGGCCGCGTGGATATCGTCGTACTCGACGACGTGACGGGGGACAGGTACACATACGGCTTCCTATACGAACGGCTCGAACCGGCGCCGTCGCTCGGAGACGACGTCGAGCTGTACAACAGGTACGTGTACGCCGTCAACTCCGCGGGCGAGACCACCCCGGCGCTGGCGGCCGGCGTGGAAATTCGATACGGCTCGCCGGGAGGATTGGCGCTCTCGGGCGACGGGGAGCGCGCTGTGTCCGCCGTGCCGCTCACCGAGTATAAGAACGTGCGGCGGTCCGATTTTTCGGTGTCGGACGGCAAGACGGCCGTAAAGCTCGGCGGCGTGAGTACGCCCGTTCCGGACGGCGTCCAATGCTACAACGGAGCGATGAAGACGTGGTTCAAATCGCTCGCGGACGCCCGCGCTTTCTCCGAAACGCTCACCGTCTACTGCGATAAGACGCCGGAGACGGGCGGAAAGGCGCGGATAGTTGTAGCAAACGGATGAGGAAGTGTTTATTTGAACCGGGAGCTTGAGCGCATATTGCGGGGCGTTCGCAAACCCGCGAGATATACGGGCGGCGAGTACAACGAGGTAATAAAGGAGCGCGGCGGCGTCCGTCTCAGGGTGGCGTTGTGTTTTCCCGATATATATGAGATAGGCATGTCAAATCTCGGTTTTAGAATACTATACGGATTGGCAAACGAGATGGAAGGGGTGTGGTGCGAGCGCGTCTTCGCCCCGTGGGTCGATATGGAGGACGCCATGCGCGGCGCCGGGACGCCGCTGTACGGACTGGAGAGCGGAGACCCCATACGCGATTTTGACATCATCGCGTTTTCGATAGGCTACGAGATGGCGTATACCGGCGTGCTCAACATGCTGGATCTTGCCGGTCTGCCCGTGCGGTCGTCGGACAGGGACGGGAAGATGCCGCTCGTAATCGCGGGCGGCACGTGCTGCTATAACCCGGAGCCCCTGGCGGATTTCATCGACCTCTTCATCGTAGGCGAGGGTGAAGAGCTAAACGGCGAACTCTACGCGGAATTTATGAAAGCCCGGGACGCGGGACTTCCGCGCGCGCAATTTTTGAAGGACGCCGCGCGTATCGGCGGCGTATACGTCCCGTCGCTGTACGATGTGACCTACGGCGACGGCGGTCTGCCATCGTCCGTGACACCGCGCCGTGGGGCGCCGATGCCCGTAGTCAAGCGGATAGCGCGCGATCTGGACGCGGCGTATTTCCCGGAAAAGGCCATAGTCCCCTCGACGGAGATCGTACACGACAGGGTGTCGCTGGAGGTGTTTCGCGGCTGCATACGCGGCTGCCGCTTTTGCCAGGCGGGCTACGTATACCGCCCCGCGCGGTCGCGCTCCGCGCCATCCGCCGCGCGGCTCGGGCTCGCCGCGCTGTCCGATTCGGGATACGACGAACTGTCGATCCTGTCGCTTAGCACAAGCGACTACCGCGGATTGGGTCGGCTCACGGACGAACTGTTGGGCTGGTGCGAGCCGCGCGGCGTCGGACTTTCGCTGCCGTCGCTGAGGGCGGACAATTTTTCAGTGGATCTGATGCGCAGCGTACAGAAGGTGCGCAGGAGCGGCCTGACGTTCGCCCCGGAGGCGGGCAGCCAGAGACTGCGCGACGTGATAAACAAAAATGTCACGCGCGAGGATATTCTGGGTACGTGCCGCACTGCGTTTGAGGGCGGATGGAGCGCCGTCAAGCTGTACTTCATGCTGGGATTGCCGACGGAGACCGACGAGGACGTGCTCGCCATCGCGGAACTGACCGGCCGGGTACTGCGCGAGTGGCGTGAATCCGCATCGAACAAGAGCAGGGGCGCGCGCATAACCGTCAGCACGTCGTGCTTCGTGCCAAAGCCCCACACGCCGTTTCAGTGGGAGTCGCAGATCCCTCCCGGAGAATACATGCGCAGAGTGGGACTTCTGCGCGGCGCCATGCGTATGCGCTCCGTCGTCTACAACTGGCACAGCGCGGAGACGAGCCTTATAGAGGCGGCGCTCTCTCGCGGAGACCGGCGACTGGGGCGCGTGCTGGAGAGGGCGTGGCGCGGCGGGGCGCGTCTGGACGCGTGGGACGAGCACTTCTCCCCGGAGAGATGGCTGGACGCGTTTGAAGAGAGCGGTCTCGATCCCGCGTTTTACGCGGAGCGCGAGCGGGAGCGCGGCGAAATTCTGCCGTGGAGCGTCATTTCATCCGGCGTCGACGAGGAATATCTGTGGAGCGAGCGCGAGGCGGCGCGCGCGGGCGCCGTCACTCCGGACTGCCGCGTAAAATGCGCGGGATGCGGCGCGGCGGCCCTCGTATCGCCCTTGGCCTGTGACGCGGAAGCGGGAGCGGACGGAGGCGAAAAGGTTGTGTGACGCAACTTCCGCGCGCTCCCCTATCCTCGAGACGACCGGCGCCGCGGGCGGAAAGATCAGGCTGAGATTTGAAAAGACAGGGCGCGCGCGCTACATCTCGCACCTCGATCTCATGCGGACGCTCAGACGCGTATTCGCGAGGGCCGGTGTGGCGCTGCGGCATTCGGAGGGTTTCAATCCGCATCCGCGCATCGCGCTGGCGCTCCCGCTGCCCGTGGGGCAGGAGAGCGTGTGCGAACTCATGGATTTCGAGACGCGGGAGTATGTCCCGCCGGATTCGATTCCGGGGCTTTTGAACCCTAAAATGCCGGAGGGCATCCGCGCGCGGGACGCGTATGTCCCCGCGCGAGCGCTCTCGGGCATAAAGTGGATCGGCGTCCGCATGGATATGGAATATGACGCGGCGCCCCGGGACATAGTAAAAGCGCTTACGGGATATTTCTCGGCGGACAGCATCATCGTGCAAAAGAGGACGAAGCGCGGAGCGCGCGACGCGGACATAGCGCCGGATATGCGTTCCGTCCGTTTTTCCGAATCCGGACCGGGACGCGTTGCGGGCGAGGCGCTTGTAGCCGCGAACGCGCTGAATCCGGAGCTGATGATAACAGCGGTATCGCGCGACGAGCCGTCCCTGGCGCCGGACTACGTACTCATAAGGCGCGAGGAGATATTCGACTCCGACATGAAAATATTCAGATAGGACGGCGGGGCGGGAAGCGGCGACGGCGCGGGAGATTTCCTACGCGTCCGCCTTCCGCGCCGTCAGTGACAGCTGTCTCACGCGCGCGAGCAGCACGGCGCCTACCAGCGTTATCATGACGTCAGGTACGCACCACAGCGAGTTGTACACGAGCGAGTACGCCCAGATATTCCAGCCCTCCGGCGCGTATGTACCCCACAGGAGTCCGCCCGACAAGATGCTGCACGCGAGCCGCGCGGCGCCCGTCGCCGCGATCCCGACGGCGAGAGCCGCAGTCCCGCCGCGCTCCACGGCGCCGGCGATTGCGCCCACAGCGCCGAGCGCGGTATATGCCGCGACGTAGTCAAGCAGCGCGCACAGCGCCATCGCGCCGAAAGTTCCCGCAGGGACGCCGGAGACGCCGCCGATCAGCAGCTGGGTCAGGCTGTAGACGAGGGCGGTCGGCACGCCCCAGCGCGTCCCGTGCCGGAGACCGGCGATTATGATCGGCAGCGTGGAGAACCACGACACCTTGCCGCCGAAGGGCATTTCAAACCCGGGCAGTATGGAGAGCACAAAGGACAGCGCCACCATGAGGGCACACTCAACGAGTACTTGCGCGCGTGACATTTCGGACGGTGATTTCATTACTATGACCATTCCTTTCGTTTTGCCTCAGGCGCAAAACGACCGTAAAGAGGCGCGGTCGCGATGCGTCTGCGTCGCCGCCCTCTGTCGGGCGGGGCGAGCTTTTAACATGGGGTTGGGCTTGTCTCGGCCTGTCGCCGCCCTCCGCCAAAGCGAGAACCGGGATACGCCGCCGGGAAAACAAAACGGCGCCGCGTTGTTCGGCACAGCGCGGCGCGTAAAGGTGGACCACGATATGCTTCCTACGCCGGCATTACCCGGATCAGGTATGGAAACCGCCGTCAAAAGCGGGCGGTTCCTTGAGGGTTCGGAGCCGCGATTAACCCCGTCTCAGCCGGAAAAGCATCCGGCGCCCCTGATGTCGCGCATATGCTATCACAAGAGGAAGCGAGATGTCAACATATTATTTCAGAGAATAATTTCGTTTGTGATGGCTTTGCCATCACAAACGAGTCACGGGAGATTGGATCTCGCCGAGCGCCGGCAAAATCGGATAGTTCGGGAGGAACGCGCGTGAAGACTGCGGGAATCATCTGCGAGTACAACCCCTTCCATATCGGACACGCGGAGCACATCGCGCGGACGCGGCGGACGCTCGGCGGTTGCGCGATAGTGTGCTGTATGAGCGGAAATTTCGTACAGCGCGGCGAGTTTGCGGTTTTTGCGAAACACGCCCGCGCAGAGGCGGCCGTCCGGTGCGGCGCGGATCTCGTCGTCGAGTTGCCGCTGCCGTACGCGCTGTCGTCTGCCGAGCGTTTCGCGAGGGGCGGCGTGCGCGCGCTTGACGCGCTGCGCGTGTGCGATTACATCTCGTTCGGGAGCGAATCGGGCGACCTCGAATCGCTCCGGGCGACCGCGCGCGCGTTGGATACGGAGCGCGCGGGGGCGATAATCAGGCGCGAGCTGGCCGGCGGGCTGTCGTACGCCGCCGCGCGCCTGACGGCGGCGCGGGAAATGACGGGAAATGACGCGCTGGCGCCGGGCGCCCCGAACGATATGCTGGGGATCGAATATCTCAGGGCGATCACAGCGGAGAACTCGGCGCTTACGCCGCTTCCCGTGCGCCGCCGCGGCGCGAGCGCCGGAGGGGCGCCGCCGGCATCCGCGCTGCGCGCCATGCTGGCGGAGGGCCGCGCGGACTGGGAGCGGTTCGTCCCGCCGGCCGCCGCGGATATTTTCGGGCGGGAGCTCGCCGCGGGGCGCGCGCCCGTGCCGGCGGAGGGCTGCGAGGCGGCTGCGCTCTCCCGGCTGCGTTCGCTCGGGCGGGAGACATACCTCTCGCTTCCGGACGCGGCGGACGGCGCGGGGGAGCGGCTCATGCGCTGCGCGCTGCGCGAGCCGACGCTGCGCGCCGTGGCGGAGAGCGCCAAGACAAAGCGCCACGTGATGTCGCGCCTCAAACGCATGATAATGTGCGCGTGCCTGGGGATCACGGCGCGCGACGCCCTCGAGCCGCCGCGATATATACGCGCGCTCGCCGCAAACTCCGCGGGCAGATCGCTCCTGCGTGAAATATCCGCGCGCGCGGATATCCCCGTCATAACAAAGCCCGCCTCGGCAAAACGTCTGCCGCGCGACGCGCTCGACCAATTCTTAAAAACGGCTGCGGCTACGGATTTTTACGTCCTGGCGTACCGGGACGAGCGCGCGCGGCGCGGCGGTCAGGAGTGGACGACGAGCGCGAGGGTCATGTGAGACGCATCCGAACCTTATATGGCGCGACAGCATTTCCAATAGAATGTTTTCAGCATTGCCTAATCGCGGGAAGCTGCGATTTATGGGGAACAATAGCATAAAAAAGTGACTCGTGACAAGTCCCAAACCCTGCTTTTAGTTAAGATTTTGTTTTCTTTAGTCGGGATAGATCGGAAAACGAATTTTTCGGCTGCGGGCGGACGCCTCGCTCCCGCTTAATCGGGGCGAATGCGGTGCAAATGAAATTTTTCGAGTTCTTTCGCTTGCTTTCGCGCCCGGGCCGCTATATAATACAGGCGAGGCGTTGATGTTTCGGGAATTTTTTTCAAAACGGCGCCGCGCGGCCGCGCACAGCGAGGATTTCTCCCGCTTCTCGTTTTCATCGCGCGACGCGCGCTTGGGTACGAGTCAGGAGTGGTAGTGATTTTCGGGAAAATCAAGGACATAGTAGTAAGATACGCGTTTTCGGATGAGCTGACGCTGCGCGCGCGGCTGTTTAACATAATAATGGGCATATGTCTCATCCTGTGTACTTTTGCCGCCGTCGTCACCTTCATACAGGAATCGACGGCGTTCGCGCGCACGGCGATGATCGCCACTTGGCTCGTCGTAACGTTTCTGGTGTTCTGGACGAATATGACAGGCCGGTACAGGCTTGGCGCGCTTATACTGCTGACAATAGTATGCGATATCCTTTTCCCCTTCATATTCTTTACGACAAACGGACTCGGCAGCGGCGTGATGATGTACATGCTGTTCGGCTCGATGATAATATTTCTGCTGCTCGACGGAAAAGACTGCGTCGTAATGGGTGCCGTGTATCTGTCGGTCGTCGTCGCCTGTATATTCGTGAGCTATTACTATCCGGAATTTGTCACGCCGTTTGACGACAGGATCACGGTCTACACGGACAACGCGTACACCATCGTACTGTGCAGCGCCGCCGTCGGGCTCATCGTGAAATTCCAAAACAGGGTCTATAACAACGCGCGCAAGCGCGCGGAGGACGCGTCCTCCGCGAAGGCGGACTTCCTGTCAAACATGTCGCACGAGATGCGCACTCCGATGAACGCTATCATCGGCATGACGGCCATAGGCCGCGCCGCCGGGGATATCGAGCGAAAGAACTACGCCCTCGGAAAGATAGAGGCCGCGTCGTCACATCTGCTCGGGGTCATAAACGACATCCTCGACATGTCGAAAATAGAAGCCAACAAGCTCGAACTGTCATACACGGAGTTTGACTTTGAGAAAATGCTGCAAAAGGTGGTCAACGTCGTCAACTTTCGCGTCGAAGAAAAGCATCAGAACTTCTCGGTACATATAGACAAGAACATACCGCGCAATCTCATCGGGGACGACCAGCGGCTGACACAGGTAATCGCGAATCTGCTGAGCAACGCGGTGAAATTCACGCCCGAGCACGGTTCCATAAAGCTCAGAGCCCTGCTGGACGGGGAGAACGAGCTGGAGTACACGCTGCGGATCGAGGTGACGGATTCCGGTATCGGCATCAGCCGGGAGCAGCAGTCGCGCTTGTTTGGCTCGTTCCAACAGGCGGAGAGCAGTACGTCGCGCAAGTTCGGCGGCACGGGGCTGGGCCTTGCCATATCGAAGCGGATCGTCGAGATGATGGGCGGTCGCATTTGGATTGAATCCGAGCTCGGGCAGGGTTCCACGTTCGCGTTTACCGTCAACTGCGGACGCGGCGGGGAACAGGGACACGGGGGACTGCTCACTCCCGGCGTAAACTGGAAGAATATACGTGTGCTCGCCGTGGACGACGCCGAGGAAATACGTGAGTTCTTCGCCGAGACGGCGGACGGACTCGGGATCACGTGCGACGTCGCCGCGAGCGGTGAGGAGGCGGCCGAGACAATACGGCAAAACGGGATGTACGACGTATACTTCGTGGATTGGCGTATGCCGGGGATGGACGGGGTTGAACTGTCGCGCGTCATAAGAGAGACAAACAGCAACCGGTCGGTCGTCATAATGATATCGGCGGCGGAGTGGAGCGCGATAGAGAGCGAGGCCAGACAGGCCGGCGTCAACAGGTTTATGCCAAAGCCGCTCTTCCCATCAATGATAGCCGACTGCATAAACGAATGTATCGGGATTGAAGCGGCCGGCGCGGACGGGGAAGCGGATGAGCGCGAGAACGTCAGCTTTGAGGGACGCCGTCTGCTCGTGGCGGAGGATGTGGAGATAAACCGCGAAATAGTAATGGCGCTGCTGGAGCCTACGCTCATTGAAATAGAGTGCGCAGAGAACGGCGCCGAGGCCGTGCGGATGTTCGGCGCGTCCCCGGAGCGGTACGACCTCATATTCATGGATGTGCAGATGCCGGAGCTCGACGGATACGAGGCCACAAAGGCCATACGCGCGCTCGATTTCCCGCGGGCGCGGGAGATTCCGATAGTCGCGATGACGGCAAACGTATTCCGCGAGGACATAGAGCGCTGTATCGCCGCCGGAATGAACGATCACATCGGCAAGCCGCTCGATTTCGTCGAGGTGCTGGAAAAGCTGGAGCGATATCTCCCGCGCTGAGGCGCAATTGTGCTCAAATAACCGCGAAATGCTGTCGTGGATAGTTGCGCATAAGGCGGAGATTGAGGCGGTTACAACCACTCAAACACAGCGATAACCGCCTCAACGAAAATATTCTCGCTTTGCATCTCTTTATTTTTTCAATGCAAATCTCCGCAAATCCGCCCCCCGTTCTTAATCATCCTCTGTACACGCCACAATATATCCAAGCCAGTATGCGGGGGCGGGTTTGAAGTCCGCCCCTACGGTGGGTGGAAACGGGTTGCGCTGCCTGGTAGCGCAACCGTCCCGCAGTGCGCGTCGACGAAGCGCCTCTTCCTACACCTTGATATACCTCTCAATCATCGTCGCGACCTCCGCGCGCGTGGCGTGTCCCGCAGGCTTTACGCTTCCGTCGGGGTAACCGGTGATTATACCGGCGGAGACCGCCCAAGCTACGGCTTCCCTCGCCCAAGCGGAGATGTCGCCGGCGTCGGTGAAATTCACTTCCGCAGCCGGTGCCGACGGCTTACCCGCGAAACGCCACAGCATCGTCGCGAGCTGTTCGCGCGTCACGTTCCCATTGAGGTTCGTGCCGTCGGATACGCCGTTTTCCT
>JAITKI010000056.1 GCA_031278515.1 Oscillospiraceae bacterium
CTCCTGCTCCACGACATACCCTTCGGCGTAGCTGTCGCTGCTCTTGTATTCGGGTTCGAGAAAATTATAATATTGGGCGTACTCCGGATCGCCCAGGATATCGCTGTATTTCGACCCTACAAAGCTGTCAATTTTGATAGTCTCGGTGTCGGAATTCAGCATATCCACTATCATTCCGACGGTCTCCCCGAACATGATGTATTCCGCAAGACCTCTTTCCCGCATTTCTTCGAGTATGCGACCGAGCGAGACCATATCTCCCGTCTCCTCATACAGTTCCTGCAGCGCTATGTACGCGTCCGTATTCGTGTCGTCGATATCAAGAACCTCAAACAGCGTTTCCTCCGCCTCACCGTACCGCTCCAGCGCGACGAGCGCTTTGGCGAGCTTCAGGTGAGCAGGGACGCTCCTCGGCTCGATCGTAATCGCTCTTTGCAGCGCTATGACTGCCTGCTCGTAGTCCAGATCCAGCAGATACTTTTCGCCCAGAGAGAGCCAGTTTTCAGCCGACGCTATCGCTCCGGGCGGCGCGAGAATCACCACCGCGCACATCAGCGCAGCCGACGCTATCAGTCCGACGCCGAATATTATCGCGGCGCGCCCTTTATTCCCGCGGGGACGAAGCGATTCGCGCGCGCCCGCGTCTTCGGGCGGCGCAGCCGGAGACGCGGCGTACGCCGGGCGGAACGGTTTCGCGGGCGCGCCGTACCCTCCGGAGTTCGGCGGATTAACAGACGCGCCGCCCGGGAGTGTTGCGGGCGCGCCTTCATCCGGTATTATCACCGTCGCGGCGGTTTCTGCGGTCTCCGGAGCGCCGGTTGAAATTATTTCTGTCTCGTCACACTGATCGGCGGCGGGTTTCGGTTCTTCCGTGGCGGCGGAGACGCCATGCGCCGTCTCGTCCCGGCGCGCGCCGCAATTCCCGCAAAAGAGATCGTCGTCGCGCGTTTCATTCCCGCAATTTGGGCAATACATAATAGTGAAGATCCTTCCGTGAGTTACAGTATACTTGGAGCTGACGTCACGCGTCTCCGCCGTTTATGCCGCTTACGTCACGCGGCAAACGCCATGTACGCGAACCATCCGCACGCGGCCGTCGCGGTGGCGCTCACGGCGGACGTCACGATAAGCCGGACGGTGCTCTTCTCCGCGCGTTTCACCGACGCGCCCGGCCGCGCCGCGCGCGAAGCGAAATATGCGGCGACGGCGAGCAGCGCCGCGGCGAGTGCCGCCAGTCCCACGCGCAAGATATGTATACCGGCGTCCTCGTAAAATTCGCTGAAGACGGGCAGTTCCATGAGCGGCGAGAGCGCGGCAATATCGCGCAGTGATTCAAGCCGCAGCCCGCAGACGGTAAACGCAAGGCCCGCCGCGGCAAGCGCCGCCCCGACACATAAAAAAGCCCTGCGGATACGCGCGCTGTTGAGCGCCGCGATATTGAACAGTGTGAGCGCCGCAAACGACGCCGCGGCGCGGAGCGCGTGGATTGAAAATAGAGCGGACCGGCCAAAGCCGCCGGCGACTACCGCGACATCGCCGGCCGGGATGTCGGCCATTGACGCCACAAGTCCGCCGCCCACCGTCGCCCGCACTGAAAATATTGACATAACGGCGCAGAGAGCCGCGAACAGCGGTAAGCCGAGCGCCGCCGTCAAGGCGATCCCGCCAACGTCTGTTCTCTCTTTGCCCCCGCGCGCCGCCGGATACTCGCGGACGGCGGGCAGGGGGGCGGAGGGCGGCGAAATAATACTTCCCGCAGCGTATGCGGGCTGTGAAATATTCGCCTCGAGAACCTCCGCCGCCTGCCCGCATACGCCGCAAAACCTCACGCCGGGGTCCAGACGCGCTCCGCAGCTCGTGCAAAACATATACGACACTCCGTTTCAGCTATCCATCCTCATAATTTGCCTGACGTCGCGGGCCGCAGTCGCCCTATTCCGCTCTCTGACCGCACGATTGGCAGAACGCCGCGCCATATTCAACCGCCGCCCCGCAATTCGCGCAGAATTTGCGCGGCGGCGCCGCGACGGGCGCCGCGACCTCCGCAGGAGCGCCGCAATTGCCGCAAAATGCCGCCGCAGCCGGAATTTCAGCTCCGCAGTTCGCGCAGCGCGTCATTCCCCTGATGTGCTGCAGCTCCTGCCGGTACGCCGCGATCCTCTCAAGCGCCGCGGTAATCCCGGCGCAGCGCTGCGCGAGCTGCGGGGCGGCGTTCTCGTGGAACTGCTCGTAATAAACCTCGCCGATTTCCGCGTAGAGCCGGGAGATCTGGCTCTGCTCGTCGGATATTTGTGAATTCAGCCGCGCGGTTTCGGTGATATCCTTAGTACCCTTTACGACGCTCTGCCCCACGTTTGTTATCTTTTTACCTATTTCATCGAATATTGCCATGCCGATCCCTCCCTAAACGATTCGACGTTTCAGCCGAAATATTCGCTGTAATAGCCGATGTCATCAACTGCGCGCCATAACTCATACAACAGCTCCCCGACAAACTCATTGTCGTCATACGCGTCGTCGTACAGTTCATCACGCAGCTGCTCCGCCATATCGTAGGCGCGATCGGCATTTTCGTCCGAGGAATAATCGTTCAGATCTACGGCGAGCGATTCGTTGTATTTGGGGATGGACGGCTTGCCTTTCTTTTCGGTGGAGTATGTCAGCGTGAACTCGCCCATATCGTAGCGTTCGCCGTAGTCAGCAATTTCCCCCTCGACTGCGATCGTCCGTTTTCCGCCGCTCCCGCCGAGCGTCAGGTCAAAATCAAACGCCGCGTCGTCATCGACAGTTCCTTTAACGCTTACGGCGCCGCTCTGCAGACGGCCGCCGGAAAACTTCAGGTCGGAGCACTTGATTTTTGAGGAGACGACTGTGTAGGAGGAGTAGTAGTCCGTTACGTTCAGTTCCGCCGAGCCGCTCCACGCGCCGCCCGCTTTCTCAAAGTCCCCTTCCAGGCTCATTGAGACGCCGCCCGCATTGATATCGGCCTCGATTTCGAATTCACTCGCCTTTTTCGTCGCAGTGAGCGACATGGAGCCGTAATAATCGAGAGAGCCGTCGATTTCAATAAAGCTGTCTTTTTTCACCGCCATATTTTTGTACGAGAGTACGGCGCCGCTTAAGTTCTCAAGTCTGTCGATCTTCCGCGCCGCCACACGGCCGCCGCTTGTCCAGACTACCATGCGGAAAAGCCGGCTGTCGCCGTCTAAATCCGAGAAGTAGTCCTCGGCCTCGTCAAGCGCGTCCTCTATCTCTTCCAAAATGTCGTCCGCGTCATAGTATCCGCCGTATTGCAGCGCCGCCGCGGACGCGATAAATGCCAGCAAATTATCGTTCTTCCTGAGTTCCGCTATCGCCGTCAGCACGATCCGCGCGACCGCGTCTTCCGTGAAGTTCATTGTGTACTTGTCGCACTTGACCGTGAGACCGCCGCCTGTGAGTTCCACGCCTTTTTCGACCTCTGATATGTCGTTTGCCACGTCGAAATACGTTTTTGCGATTTCGGTCATTGTGGCTTCGAGCTTCTTCTGATCGAGTTCGCTGAAGTCAAAGCCCGCGCCGCTGTCCGCTTCGCCAGACAGAAGCCGCAGATAATAATCCGTCAAATCCGGCAGCGCGAGAGTCATTTCGCTGCCGTCGTAGGCGTAAACGATGTCGGATACCTTTTCACCGCCGGAGGTGAGCGTGAGGTTGGCCGCCAACTCCTGTCCCGCCCAGGCGAGGGAGCCGGCAAGCGACATGTCGCTGATGTCAAGATAGTCGTCCATCCAGCCGGCGGGAGAGTACTCCGCCGTAAAATCGACGACGCCGCCATCCTTGACGGCGGCGGCCGGCCCTGCGGACGTAAGGGCCTTTATGAAGTTGAGTTCCGCTTTTTGGTAGGAGTTCCCGGCGAACGCCGACGCGACGAAAACTACGGCGGTCACGACGACGATTACAGTCGCCCCGATCCCGATAAAAAGCCTCGGAACGCGACTTCCTGTCGTAGGCGGAGTCTCCCGCGCAAATGTCGGCGCGGAAGTTTGCGGCGCGGCGGGTGTATGCGGCTGCTGCGCATACGGTTGCCGCGGCGCGTTCGCGCCCTCGTATGCGGACGGCTGCGCGCCCTCGGCGCTCGCGGTCGCCGTGACCGGCGCTCCGCAGGCTGCGCAGAAACCCGCGCCGCGCCCCTCCGGCAATTTCACGCTCGAGCCGCAAACGGAACAAATCGCGGTGTTTGGCATGGTGTTTTCCTCCGATTTATTATAGATTTATGAATATCGTACCCTTATTTTGACTTCCGGAGTCGTGGGCGTCGGATGAGTACAGGGAGTCCACAATCAGCGTCACGCGTCCGAATTTCAATTCGTCTCCTGCCCGTATCGGCGACGGGGCGCCCAGCGGCTTGCCATTGAGCCGCGTTATATTGGAATTGCTCAAATTCTCAACGGACGCGGACGCGTCCATGTAGAGTCTGCACTGCCGGCGGGAGACGCTGCTGTCGGCAATATGGACATGGCAGTCCGGATCTCTGCCTATTACCGCTCCGCTCGTGAGATTGACATTCCAGATCTGAGCGGTGTTTTTTTGATTGTACAGGCGGACGGATATGCCGGCGCCGCCGATATCGTCCGTATGGGGGCTAAATACAAATTCGGTCATGCCGGCGGACGACAAACCTGTTCCGACCGGGCCGCCGGCGCCGGGAGACCGGCGGACGGGCACCGCTTTTTTCTTTTTCAAAATTATCAGTATCGCCGTCACGGCGGCGGCTATGATGACGACTGCCGCGCCCGTGCCGATTAACGCGGTCGTGGGAATGTTCCCAAGCGCGAACCGCGGCGCCTCGGGAGTTTCCACGTCTCCCTCTTCGGCGCCTTCGTCTTCGTCATCGTCTTCGGGCGTCGGTTCAGGCGCGTCACGTTCCGGCGGCTCGATGTCGGAGGTTGTTTCGGACGGAAACGCGTCGCCGACCGGCGTCGTGGTGACAGGGACGTCAAATACCGGAAACTTGACGTCAAACCGGACGGAATTGCTTCCGTCCGAGATATCTACCTGCCGCGTCGAGCCGTCAAGCAGCGCGCCGGGAACGGCGGCCCTCAGCCAGAAAATTCCGTCTGCGGAAAGAGTGGTACGGAGCGCGGAAACGTCCGATTCGGCGTTAAGATTGACATAGCGTCCGCCGCTTATTCTCGTGAGCGCCGCCAGATCTTTATTTGATTCGGATTGCGGCGACGAGCTTACGGATATGACGTCTATGGGGTAAGTTTCGGACTGTAATTTAAGAAACAATTCCTCCTTTGTCACCCCACTCGCGGTGTCGTCAACCCCGTCGGTTATGACGATTGTGCGGTAATAGCAAGGCGCCGCGTCTATCGGCCCAATGGCGGGTATTGTGTTAAACACCGCGTCATAGATCCTGCTCTGGTTGCCGTCAAACGCTATTTTTTCCGCGGCGCCCGCCAAATCGTAGCGGTCTGAACTGAAGTCGTGCAGAACGCTCATATGCTCGCCGAACGCCACAATTTTATACTGCTCGTTTTCGCCGATACTCTCGATCAGGGAGTCGATATACGCCTTGACGTTTCCGCGCGCTTTTGACGGGATGGATGTGGAGATGTCAACGAGCAGCGTCGTCCTGACAGCCACGCCCATGTCCGCCAGAAAGCCGCTTTCGACGACTTCGGCGGCTTGGTTGGATACCTTGCAGACGACGCTGCCGGAATCCATGCCCTCAGTGATATACACATCCAAATTCCGCTCCCACGCGTCAGCCTGTGAGAGTTCTCCCGCGGCAAAGCCAACATATGCGGGAGTCGAAGCGGCGGCAAGCGCGAACAGCATTATAAGCAGCCTTTTTGCGAACATAAGGTTGACTTCCTTTCATTTGACGCCGAACCATTTGATACGGTTTTGCCGGAACGGACAAGCCGCGGGAGAGACTCACCGCTGCGTGTCCTCCGATTAAATGTCGGGAACGATTATCTCAAAATCGCCGCCGCCATTCTCATTCGACTGTTCGTCGCCCGACGGACTTTCAAACTCGGCGTCTATCTGCGGGGGGTCGGCGGGGTTCACGGTCAGTGTGACCATGTTGGATTTCACCTGCAACTGCGGATAATCCGTCAGATATACGACGCAGTAATATTGTCCCGCGTCCGTCTCGGCGACCGCGCCCATAGTCAACTTGTTGTCGCCGGCGCCGCTTTCAATACTCACGCCATCTTTGTACCAGTCGTAGGAGAGCCCCGCGGAGGTGTTGTTTGTCTGCAAATTTTTGTTGCTTTCATTCCGCGCCGTGATTGAAAACTCAACGTCCTTACCGGCGGATACGGTTTTATTCTCAGGCTGCTTCGTTATATTCGGCGCCTTGTAAATATGCGGGCATTCGGTGAGACCGATTTCTATCGGACCGATCTGCACTTGCGGGGAGTCATCGGAAACGCTTAGATCCAATTCGGGGCGCACTGAAATGTAGAAATCCAGAAACTTTCCGTTGTTTTCGTCCAATATTGTCCATTTAATCTCGAGTATGATGATTTTTCCCGCTTGAACTAACCATTTGGGGAGGTTGGTAATACCGATCTGCGCCCCCAATTCGAGATACACGTATATATCTCCGTCGACACATACCACGCAATCATGGAACTCTGTAATATTACCGGCATTATCCTCTTTTTTTTCGGCACCAAACGTGGTTCTGGAAGTTGATGAATCGGCAGAGTCATGATCGTAGCTATCAATTTCTAGGGCGCCTTTTAAGCCCACTCCGCCTTTGAAGTTGAGGTTAACATTAATCACATGCAAAAAAGTAACGCCGGCTTCAACTTTTAAGCCTACTTCCAATTTCCCCTCTAAGCCGACTGACGCGTTAAGTTCTTTCTCCGTTTCATTGAGCGATGCCGTCTTGCCGTATTGATATCTAAAGCCGTATTTCTGCGATTGTTCGTATTTCATCTCAAAGTATATTTCCCCCTCTACGCTGATGCCAAAAAAAATCGAACCGTATGCGCAGAGACCTGTCGCGCCAATCGGGACGCTGATAGTCGCCAATTTTGTCTCGTAATTTTCCTTCTGCCTCTTTGTTGAATTAGATGAGATACTTTTAGCCCAATCATAGGAAGTCGTGTCGCCGAAAATATAGCCGCGATTGCCTCCGTCATCGTGAAATGCGTCGCCTTTCCCGAAATTGGACTCTTTCTTCAACGAAGCCCTGAAATCAAATGTAATCTTTTGCTGTATATATAATTCTATTTTTTTCGGGGTAATTAAATCACGCAAAAAGTTGTAGTCGATCTCATGTACGGCCGAAGCTTCAATCCAGATACCGCCGGAGATGTAAAATGTGTCGGTAATTTTCAAGTCGTCCACCCTAAAGCCAAAGCCGCTTCCCAAGCCTTTCTCCGAGTCTGCTAAATTCTCTATCTTGCGGCCGACGTCCGTCTCCGGACCCACTAAATTCTCTATCTTGCGGCCGGCGTCTGTCGCCGGGTTTGCCAAATTCACCACATTGGCGGACAAAGAACTGTTTTTCGCCTCCGCTTTCATCTCCTCATACAACTCGCCGGCGTCGCTCATGACGGTAATGCCCTCGGGGAGACTTGCGATTTCAACATTTGAGGCGGTTATAGGCGTACTCCCCGACGAGACCAACTTCTCAACTACATCGCCAAGCTCAACGCCCGCATTCCATATCTCCGCCGTGTCGCCGTCTATTTTTATGTCGGCCACCTTGAGGGCGATACCCTCGGGTACGCTCGGGCAGGGGTATATGGTGAAGATTTGATCTTTTTGCAGGTTTCTTATGTCGTCATTTATGTTTTCAAATACATACCGTCCCGTTTCCGCGTCGCCGCTGACCATTTTGTTGACGCCGTCGGCCGGTTCGAATTTTAAGACGCCGTCTTGCAGGACTATGTCATTGTACTCTGTTACGGGCGCGTTCAGTTCCTCATCTTTCGCGATGAGCCGCTGGATCAGGACGGCGGATTCCGCGCGGGTGAGGGTGTTTTTTGGCCGGAACGTGTTGTCCTCATAACCTTTTACAAGCCCCTCCGCCACGGCGGCGGCGACCGCGCTCTTGTTTTGTATGCCGGAGTTATCGGCAAACGATGTGGACTCATCCGTTCCGACGAGGCCGACCGCGCGGATCATCCACAGAGCCGCAGTGTCCCTGTCCATCGGGGAAGCCGGCGCGAAATAATGTCCGTCAGTCTCGCTCAGACTGACCAAGCCGCGGCTCAACCCTTCGGCCACAAATGGATTTGCCCATGAGTTGCCCGGCACGTCATAGAACGTCTCCGTTTTTGCTCCGTCGGATACGCCGCGCACGGCCACGACCAGTTTCATGAACTGTTCACGGGTAACCGTACCGTTGGGGTTGTACGTGCCGTCCCCCATGCCGTTGATTACGCCCTTCCCGGCCAGTTCCTCAATGGCGTCTTTCGCCCAGTGGCCCGCAATGTCCGAAAACGGACTCGCGGCGCTCGCGATTGTCAGCAGATCGGCGGGTACAAAACTCATGGATAAAACGATAACCAGAACGAGCGCCAGTATCTTCTTAAGTGACCTCATCAACGTATATCTCCCATCGTATAATCATATAAAATAGCTTTCAGGCGTTCACCGGGGCAGACCCTCGAACCTCGGAAGGTTCAAGGGCCGGCCCCGGTGAACAGGAGCGGCGCGGGTCCGACGCCGGGTGCCGAACCCGCGCCGCCGATGCTCCGAACGCGTTTCGGGGTGAAGGCCCCTTAGTTTATTTTTATCGCGCCGGCGTTGGAAATATCCTGCTCCGACTGGGACTTGACCGCCGTGTCAAGATTGTTCGAGTAGGCGATTATCTCGTCGTATATCTTGCTGCGAAAAACCGCTTTCGTCGCGTTCCAGTCCTCCAGAAAGGCATTGTACGCGTCGCCTTCCCACCAGCCCGAGAAATTCGTTATGAGCTGGGAAAGTTGGGAATCGATATACTGTATGATCTCATCCGCTTTGGTTCTTATGTCCGTCACCGCGCGCTGGCCCTCATCCAGAGCTATTCTCACTACGTCCGCCAACACAGTTCACCTCCTCTCGTATTTTAGTCGCCCGAAGAAATCAGTGCCTTACGATTTTGCCCGCCAGTGTGGAGTCTTGCGACTGCTGCGTCTCGACGCTTTTCAGCAGCCTTTGTCCATGAGCCTTCAGCTTGTTCTCCAACATGTCGCGATTAAAATAATCGCATGCTCTTCCGAAGCTTTCGCGGAAACCCGTTCCGGTATCGCCGATCCACCACTCGGTTGTGTTGTTGACTCTCGTGCGCAGTGTGTTTACCTTTTCCTGCAATTCCGAGAGCTTCGCGTTGAGCTGGTTTACCGAATTTTGCGCTTCGCTCATCTGGACACGTACTACGTTACTAGCCATCTGTTCTCACCTCCTTTCCGATACGCGGTTTTTATAGTTAACACCTTCCGTATCTGACCACTTTTATTTTCCGGCGCTTCTGCGGGACGCCGTGCTGTTGACGGCATCTATCCTGTCGCCGCGCTCATATACCGCCGCCGCCTCACGGAGCATCTCCGATTGGCGGGACAGGTGGCCACGCACGATGCCGGATATCTTTTTCGCGTCGCGCACGCTGTCGAAAGCTTTTTTGCACGCCGCGTTCAGAGGCGGGTGCGACGAGGCGTTCGCGCGCTCTATGACATCGTTAGCCGACGCCAGGGCGTTGTCCGCGAGCACGGACACATCCCTCTCCAGAATCTTGATTTTTTCAGACAGCTCGTATAATTCGTTTAAATTCACGCGCAGGGCCACGGCGATCGCCTCCTGATGATTGTTTGTAATTATGAATTCTTTGGTTTGAAAGCCGAGATAACCGCAGAAGCGGCCGCCGTCGCTGCCGCCGCCGCTTCCGTCGCGGCCGCTTGGGCCGCCGCTTGGGTCTCTGCGGCCGCAGCCGCAGCCGCTTGGGCTGCCAGCAGTGCTTCCCACGCGTCCGTTTCGGCCGCTATCGCTCTGAGCCGGCGCTCAAGCTCATCTAAATTGTCCAGCAAGTTCTTTATCTCTCCGTCGATCCTTTCATACTCCTGAGAAAACGCGTTGCTGCCGGCGCCTTTCCACAACAGCGACGCGTTCCGCGCGTCGCCGAGCGCTCTGGCGCGTCTGCGATCTATCTCGCCGTATACGTCTTTTACTTTGGTGGCGACCTGCCTGATCTCGTATGAGGAAGCCGTCATCATCTCACCCCCTGACTTTTTCCGGAACCGGCGCATCCTTTACCACTGTGACGATACCGCCATCCCAGACTCCGGCGTCCTCCAGCGTCTGATTTTCGCCCAGCGTTTCGCCGGTGTCCGCGATGAGCAGACTGATTTTTTCGACCGTCCGGAACGCGTCGTCCGCGATATTTTTCAGCGCGGCAAGAAGTTTGCCGCACAGACGGTCGCCCGGAATATTTGCCGGAAGTTCCATATCGTATTCCGGATCAGAGCGCCCCGTCCTCACCGTCACTATCACTGAATTGAGCATTGCGTACCGTCACCCCGCTTTCGGTATTGAGCATAAGTTTTATCTTTCGCGTTTTCCCCTTGGCAGTGTAGTAACCCCAGAATTCGGGCAGCTCTTCCGCCTGCTCTGTGTAGCTGATTTCCGCTCCCGGCGTGATATACCTCTGGCTTGAAAGCGCGCCGCCGGTCACAATGCTCACGCCGCCGGCCAGGAGCCGCAGCAAGACTGCGTCCTGTTGCGCATACAGTAGGGACAGCTCGTTATACTCACCGGAGACATATACGCGCGGCGAGGCGGCTTTGCGGTCGTTCACTATGGATTCCAAACGCTTTTTAACCCCTTCGCTTATCTCCGGGAGTACTGCGGGGAGGTTATCGATAATCAGTACGGTTGGCGACGACGTCCCGTTGGTTTCCTTGCGGGCGTAGGCTACGTCCGCAAGTGTTTCCAGAGTTTTTTCCATTTCGGCGCAGTCGCGTATCACGACGATGCCTTCATACGCGGTGAAATTGCCGGCGCCGTCAAACCAGTACGTCGTTTGATCCTGCGCTCCCGCGTACAGCGAGGCAAGGGCTTTCAAAGCGTTTGTTTTGCCGCTCCTCTCACTGCCGGATACGAGCGCCGTTTTGTTCGCGCCGCCAAAAAATACCTGCTCGAGATCTGCCGTCAACCCTAACGGCGCCGCTCCCTCCGGGATGTCGGAGAAGTCGCTCCTTGTGACGATATCAGGCATGACGGGTATGGTGGGCGCCCGGGCACCCGCCCACGCCGCGCTCATTTTCCGGCCGAGGCTGAGCGCGATCTCCGGGAACTCCGCGCCTCGCGCGACGGCGTAAGCCGTTTGAAATTCGAGCGGAGGTTTTCCCTTTATCAGTCCGCGACCCAGAACCTTGTCAAGCTCCAGTCCGGGCGCGCGCCCGACGATTTCAAGATAATCCGTCTTGTCGATCATCTGCAAGGCGATATTCTGTTTGATATTCTGCCTGATACGGTACGGCATCCCGCTTATTGTGGAAGCTGTGGCGATAAGGTACATCCCGTAACCGCTCCCGCTGCGCGCCAGAGTCATGAAGAATGATTCAAGCTCCGGGTACTGTTCGAGCACGGGCGCAAAGTCGTCAAGCAGCAGCACTACGCAGGGAACCGGTTTGCCCGCGGCTTTGGCATACGCTTTTATACTGTTTACGCCGTAGGTGATAAAGCCTTGTCTGCGTTCTTGCAATATGTTCAATAAAAGGCGCGCTAAGCTTGTTATTTTCTCCTCCTCGCCGCCCAGAGCGACGCCGCCGACGTGCGGCAGGGCGGACAGGGCGCCCAGCTCCCAACTGCCGAAATCCATGACATAGATGTTGACGTCCTGCGGTGTATAGGAGTAGGCGAGCGACAGGGCGAGCGTCTGCAGCAACGTGGTCTTCCCCGTCTGCGGGGCGCCGAATACCGCAATATTGCCGTCCTCCGCCAGGTTCAGCTTTAGCGGATACTGCGCCTGCAGTCTCGGGTCGTCGATCATACCGATGGCGGGCGCGAGCGCGCCGGGGTTTTCCGGCCACCTCTCGCCGTCGAATGTGGCGGCGCCGTCCAATATCTCGTCGAGTCCGACGACATCTTTTAATTTGGGCGTCCAGACGGGTTTTGCCCTGCCGACGCCGGTTTCCCTGACGTATGAGTCCAGAAACCGGACGGCGGCGTTTATCTCGCTCACATCTTCACGCCCGGTTCCCGCCGCCTTTTCAACACTTTCACACTTATAACGTTTGCCGCCGATGTCCACCGTCGCGATATTTACGCTGGACACGGCCTCCGCCTCAGCGTCAGGATCATACGGCGCGCCGCTCCAGTACGACTGAATAAGCTCAAATATCTCGTCGTCGCCGACTTTCACATATCCGCGTCCGGGTACGGTTATTTTGGACGCCTCGGGATGTCCCGTCATCTCCTTGCTCTCGGCGGCGCTCGCGACGCGCAGACACCATCTGAATTTAGTGTTGGCCTCGACCTTCGCGCTGACGACGCCCCCAGGCTTTTGCGACATGAGGACACAGTACATGCCGAGCGATCTGCCGATTCCGAACAGGCTGTCCACTACCGGCATAAAATCGGGGAACTGCACTTTCATCTCAGCGAATTCATCGACGACAATTATCATAAACGGGCAGGGTTCCGTCACCTTGCCCTGATGCAGTAACTTGAGATAGTCCTCTATACTCTGCGCGTCGTTGGCGTCAAAGAGTTCCTTGCGCCGCTTCATTTCGCTTTCCAGCGCAATAAGATTGCGGCTGATATTCTTGTCGATGTCAGATATCGTACCCGCGATATGCGGCATATCTGCGAACGGCTTTAACAGTCCCGTCCCTTTGAAATCGATGAGTACGAATGATACGTCGCGCGGGGAAAAATGAAACGCCATCGACAGTATCCACGTCTGGACCATTTCGGACTTTCCCGAACCGGGCATACCCGCCACTTGCCCGAAGGGGCCGTGAGCCCTTTCCCAGATATCAAACATAAACTTATCGCCGTTCGATTTTACGCCGATGGGCGCCGCCATCGATTTATACGTGACGGCCCTGCTCCACAGAGCGCCGACTTCAATTTCTTCCGGCTTTTTTACGCCGTACCCTTGGAAGAAAGTGACGCAGCCCGGAAGACGGTTCTCGGCGACAATGGACTTTATACGTATCGGCGCCATATTCCGCGCAAAGGCGTCCAGCGCCCCGCGGTCGATCATCTCAATGCCGAATTTTTTTATGTCGCTCATGTTGTTTTGCGCGCAGAGCGCGCCCTCGCCGCGTTTCGCCTCCACGATGACGGCGTTGCCCGGAGGCAGATATGAGATGTCGTCGAACAGCAGCAGCGCGCCGATGCCGAGATTTGGGTCGTTTCGGGTCAAATACGCCATAATAGACTCGTTTTCAATGAGGCGTTTATCAGCGACGACAAACAGAATGAACGGCAGCTTCAAATCCTTATCGCGGCGTTCATTCCCCTTCAGTTCACGCTCGCGCTGTTTTACCGTCTCCTCGAATTCTTTGAGAAGGGCGGTCGCGCCGGATTTTGTATCGGCCATGTAACGTGCGGCGCGACTGTCGTCCCAAGAGTGCGGCAGCCACCGTACCCACGACCACTCGGCCGCCTCGTTTCTGTTAAACAGTGCCGCGATTTTTACTTCCTCATATGAATGGTGGGTCGCGGCCTGCACTATCAGATTCTTAGCGACAGTCAGCGAATCGGCGCGATCGCCGACGATGCCTACCGTAGGATATTTCAAAAGCTCGACGCAAATCGGAACGCCGGCTACCTTTTCGTATTTTCTCCGGAGATTATCCGGAAATGCCGCCAGTGAATCGTATTCTGCGGCGGCGTTCATTTTCGGGGTTTTAATCGTGATGCCAAAGGGCGTCTCACCGAGTCCCAGCTTCAGTGACATGAAGTCTTTCTCCGATGGCCGGCGCTCCCACAGTCTGCGCTGCCGGCGCTTGACTATGCGCAGACACTCGGGTAGATCCGGATGCGTCGCGGAGAGGATCGCCCTGTGGATATTTTGCCCTTGCGAGAGACGACCGGCTATACCCTCCAAATACCCGACATATCTTTTGAATCGCGCCGCTTCCGCCTTGCAGTGTTTTTTGCGCTGTCCGGAGAAGTTCACAATGGAGACAGACAGGCTGATGAGAGTCATCGGGGCGGTATATATGAGCGAGGCGGCGCTGTTCATGAGGTACGCCGCCGCTCCCATTACGGCGACCATCGCGATTGGCGGCAGAAGTACGGACAGCCAGTTTATCTCCGGTTTGGCGCCCAGATTCGGCGGCGCCTGAATGTCAATCTCTCCGCCGGGTAGTTCCTTGTTGAGCCGCGGAGACACTTGAAAGAATGGGTAGGCTTTTTCGGCAAACTCCGCGGACGCTTCCGTGATGTTCAGCGTGAGGTCGTCTCCGACGTTTCCGAAGAGGAGGATGCCGCTGCTGAAAATCAGTCTGTATCCGGCGATGGAGATGATGTCGCCGCTGCGCATGACGTGTTCTTTAATCCTTTCGCCGTTGACGTATGTGCCGTTTGTACTGCTGTCGATGAGTACCAGCGCGCTTTCGGATCTCCTGATAACCGCATGCTTGTCGCCTGTCACTCTGGGCGATTTGAGGCGTATGTTCATATCGGGGTTGCGGCCGATTGTGACGCGCGACACGTTGGCAAAATTTACCGTTTTCTGTGAATCCTTCCGCTTTACATACAGCGCGAGTCCCACGAAGGGAGAGCGGCTTATAACACACGATTCGTCCGGCGCCAGATTTCCCTTTTTTGAGGTCTTCCCGCTTATCTGCATGGCGACGTTCGAGCGCACCGCCGCGCCGCCGTCGTCCGCTGCGACGACTATTCTTATCTTGTGGCCCGGCGCGGGAAAAACGACGTCGTCCTTGGCGGTTGTGCCGACCCGTAAGGGTGTCTGCCCGTTTAGCTCTATCTCCTGCTTCTTGTCGCCGTGGTAGACGTGGAGTACAAACTCCAACGAGGCGCCTCCTTTCATCCGCGCTTTTGGCGCTGAAATCACACAGCGGGGCAAACACAAAACCGGCTCTCCCAAGGGCTTCGATTCGAAGTCCTTGGGGAGCCGGCAAAAAAACGGGCGCGCAGGGAACTTGGGTACAATCCGAAAACGGTCGGGCAAAACCCTCCCGTCCGTTGGATCATCGCGCCGCCACGTGCGGCTGCGCATATACCCGTCGCCTACGCGCCCAAATACGGCGCCTCTTGCCGCCGGATACAGAACACGGCAAGGATGCGCGTTCATTCAGCGTTATGCGGAGATTCTCGACCTGCCCACGCGCCCCGGCAACACGGCGATTGTAAACAGAGGTCATGCCGTGATATACTGTTGGCGCTGTGGCGGCGGAGAAATCCGTGCTCGTAGGCTCTCGCTTTAACAGATTCCCTACTTGCGCCGTGCGGCGCGTCCAACACCGCACGGTCGCTGCGGCCCGTTTTACCGGCCACGCAGGGAGATTTTAGCACACAAAAATGAGAAACGCAAGAGTTTTTTGGAAATTTTGGTGAGAAATGTCGGGAGGCGGAATTGTGTCTTGAATAAAAATCTTCTGCTTGTGGACGATGAGCCAAAGATCTTGGAGGTGCTTGCCGCGCTGTTTGAGAGCGGGGGTTTTCGTGTCTTCCGGGCCGAAACGGGCGAGCAGGCGCTCAAGGTATTCAACGAGCAGAATATCGCGCTCGTGGTGCTTGACTTAATGCTTCCCGATATAACGGGCGAGGAGGTCTGCTCGCGCATACGCGGGATCTCCCGCGTACCCGTCATTGTGCTGACGGCAAAATCGGGCGAGGACGACTTGATAGAGGGCTTTGTCAGAGGCGCGGACGACTATATTACGAAGCCGTTCAGTTTGAGAGAGCTGCGCGTGCGCGCGGAGGCCCTGCTGCGCAGAAGCGGCGGAGATCTCGTGCCGCTCAGCGTCCGCAATTCGTTTCGCGGCGGCGACCTGGTCGTCGATTTTGAAAAAAACATGTTTCAAAAGGCGGGCAGACCCGTAGCCCTCACGCCGAACGAGGCGCGCATTCTCGCCGCGCTTATAAAGTACCCGGGCAAGACGTTTACCCGCGAGGAGCTCATTGAGCGCGCGCTCGGCAGTGAATTCGAGGGCTTCGACCGCGCCATTGACAGCCATATCAAGAACTTGCGCCGAAAAATCGAGGACGACCCGAAGATTCCGGTCTATGTCTTAACCGTACACGGGGTGGGATACAAATTCGGAGGCGGCGCCGCGTGAAAAATCTGTTTATTTGTCTGATAATCACGTTCGCCGCGCTCGGCGTGATTTTGTATTTTAATATGTTCCATCTCGCCTGCGTCGTCTCGTTTCTTCTGGCGCTGTGCGCCGGCGCGTTCTTCACACGGCATCTGTCAAAGCAGAGCGAACAGAGACTTTCCGAACAGGAAAATCTGCGAAAGCGGCTCACGGCGGATGTCGCGCACGAACTGCGAACCCCGCTTGCCGCCGTGGCGTCCCATTTGGAAGCCATGACGGAGGGGATTTGGGAGCCCACGCCGGAAAGGCTCTCAAGCTGCCGCGAGGAAATCCTGAGAATTGCGACGCTGGTCGCCGATTTGCAGCAGCTCGCGCAGATTGACGGCGACAACTTGAAACTCAGCCGGTCGGCAGTGAATTTACTTGAGCTTACTCGAGTTATAACACATAACTTTGCGGCGGAAACGGCTAAAAAAGATATATCCGCCGCCGTATCAGGGGACGCGTGCGAGGTTTCCGCCGACAGGGATCGGATCAGCCAGGTGATAACGAATCTCATATCGAACGCCGTAAAATTCACGCCTGACGGCGGTCATATATCGGTGACGGTCACGGACGCCGAAAATTCAGGCGTTATCGAGATATGCGACGACGGGACGGGCATCGCGGAGAGCGAACTCCCGTATATCTTCGAGCGATTTTACCGTACCGACAAATCCCGCAGCCGGAAGACAGGCGGCGCCGGAGTGGGATTGACAATCGCGAGGTCAATCGTAGAGGCGCACGGAGGGACAGTGAGGGCGGAAAACCGCGCGGGCGGCGGCAGTCACTTCACGGTAACGTTGCCGAAATAGGGTATAACGCGAGCTTATGACCGTCATTCGGCGGCGGACCGCCCGGCGCGTGAGATTGACGCGACGATCCGGCGCACCCTCGCGGCCGCGCAGAAAACCGCCGCCGCGCACAGCGTCCCGAAAACCGCGCCCGCTATGATGTCGCCGGGGTAGTGCACGCCGACATACACGCGCGAGAGCGCTATCAGCGACGCGAGAGCGTACGCGCAGGCGACCGCGCGGCGGCGGAGCGTCTTGAGCGCGCAGTAAGCGGAGGCAAAGCCCGACGCGGCGTGTCCCGACGGAAACGAGTGGCCGAACGGCGCGCTTACAATGATACGCAGCCCATCAATGGCATCGAACGGACGCGGACGCGCCACGATGTTTTTTATGACGACATTATTTACTATAAAACATACAGCCAGACAGACGAGCAACAGCAGACCGCGCCGCCTGTACCTCTTTTGCGACATCAGCGCGGCGCAGAGCAGCAGCCACACCGCCCCGGCGTTCCCCATAAGTGAGAGCGCCGCCATGACGCGGTCAAGAGCGCCGCACCTGAGGCGCTCTTGTACCGCAAGCACGATATCGCCGTCGAGCCGGAGGAGTCCATCAAAAATTGTGACCATGCCCTTCGTTTCGCGCTGTCACGATGTGGCGGCGACAGGCGAAATGATACAAAATTACGCGGAAACGGCGCGCAGTTCGTCGCGCATACGCAGAGCCGCGCGCCGCGCCGCCTCCGCGTAGTCCGCGCCGCCGGCGCCGGTCTGTCTCCACGCGCATATTATCGCGCGCGACGAATTGACCACAGCGCCGCCGCCCGTCCCGAACGCGCCGGCGACATCATCGGCGCCGCCGCCTTGCGCGCCGTACCCCGGCACGAGAAAAAATGTGTGCGGAAGCCGCTCGCGAAGTTCGCGCAGTTCGGCGGGATACGTCGCGCCCGCGACAATGCCGACGCGCCCGAAACCGCGGCGTCCCGCGCCGCCGGCGGACAGAGCCGCCGCCATGTCGCCGACCGCCATGTACACGCGTTTCCCCCCGCCTATATCGATGTCTTGAAGCTCTCCGGACGAGGGGTTCGACGTCTTCGCGAGGAGGAAAACGGCCTTGTCATTCCGCTCCGCCGTCTCCAGAAACGGAATAACGCCGTCTGAACCGAGGTAGGCGTTTATCGTCATCGCGTCGAAATCGTACGGGGCGTACTCGCGCGCGCCTATCCTAACGGCGCCGAGATACGCCTCGCTGTACGCCCGCGCCGTTGAGCCGACGTCGCCTCGCTTTGCGTCGAGGATGACGTACATGCCGCGCGCGCGCGCGTATTCCGCCGTCTGTTTCAGCGCGACCGCGCCGCGCGGACCAAGCAGCTCGTAAAACGCGGACTGTGGCTTTACCGCGGGTACAATGTCGCACAGCGCGTCTATCAGACCCCTGTTGAACTCGAAATACGCGTCCGCCGCCGCCTCCGGCGTCTCTCCCTTTTCCGCGATGTGCCTTTGCATGACGAAGGGCGGAATATACTCCGGAAGCGGGTCCAGCCCGCACACGGACGGATTTCCCAGCGCGTCTATTTTATCCTGAAGTCTGTCGAATGACATATTGCGCTCCCCCCTCGCGCCGCATCTGATATTTTTGCGAATATTTTCGTTTGTGGCGGTTTTCGCCCCTTCGTCCTTTTCGCCTACGGCGAAAAGAATTTTTGCACAGGAGTGCGTGAAGTCCTTCGACTTCGCGGGGGCCCCTATATAACGGAGCAAAATTGTAATATTCCGCATTTTCCGGGGATTTATTCCTCGGAAAATGCTCTTTGCGAGCCGCGCACGGCGAGATCCATGCTCCCGTGACTCGTTTGTGATGGCGAAGCCATCACAAACGAAATTATTCTTTTGCGTGGAAATCTTCACACGGATGCGTAAACAATCTCTCCGCCGCGAATTGTGTACTTAACGCGCCCGCGCAGTTCGCGTCCAGCAAACGGCGTGTTGCGCGCCTTGGAGAAAAACCGCTCCGGATCGACCGTCCACCGCTCGTCCGCGTCGAAGAGCACGATATCCGCAGGTGCTCCGGCGGACAGTCCGCGCTCCGGCAGCCCGAGTATTCGGGCGGGTTCGAGCGACATGAGCCGCGCTATGTCGAGCAGCGTGAGCAGACCCGTGTGGTACAGGGACGTCAGCGAGACGGCCAACGACGTCTCGAGTCCTATCATCCCGCTCGGCGCGTCGGCGAGAGGTCTCGCCTTTTCCCCGGCGGAGTGCGGCGCGTGGTCCGTCGCGATGGCGTCGAGCGCGCCGTCGCGCAGTCCGGCTATCACAGCATCGACGTCGCGCCGGGTGCGCAGCGGCGGATTTACCCGCGCCAGGGCGCCGCGCGCCGCCACCTCGTCCTCGGTGAGCGAAAAATACTGCGGACACGTCTCGGCCGTCACACGTACGCCGTCCGCCTTCGCCCGGCGTATAATTTCGACGGTGCGCCCGGACGACACGTGCGCGATGTGTACGCGCGCGCCCGTCTCCGCCGAGAGCAGAATGTCGCGCGCCGCCATTATCTCCTCCGCGGAAGACGGCCGTCCCGGCAGCCCCAGGGCCTCCGATACGCGCCCCTCGTTCACGGCGCAGTCGCGCGCCAAATTAGCGTCCTCGCAGTGACTGCTTATAAACATCCCGCACTCACGCGCCGCAACGAGCGCGGAGCGCATGACGCTCGCGTCCATCACGGGCATACCGTCGTCGGAGAGCGCCACGGCGCCGGCGCGGCGAAGCGCCTCAAAATCGGTCAGCTCCGCGCCCCGCTGCCCGACGGTCACCGCGGCGTAAGGCAGCACGGCGACGGGCGCGCTTCGCGATTTTTCCACGATATATCGTATAGTTTCCGGGTTGTCCGCGACAGGCAGCGTGTTCGGCATACAAGCCGCCGCCGTGCAGCCTCCCGCCGCCGCCGCCGCCGCGCCTGTCCGGATGTCCTCCTTGTAAGTGAAGCCCGGATCGCGCAGGTGTACGTGCATATCGACGAGTCCCGGCGCGGCCGCGAGCCCGTCGGCCTCGACAACTCTCACGCCTTTAAGTCTCGCAGGGACGCCGCTCGGCGCCGATATCACGCCGTCCCGTATAAAAATATCGCGCGTCGCGTCGATGTTTGTCAGCGGATCGACGACTCGCGCGCCGCGAATCAGCAGCATACTCACTCTCGCGCCTTTCGTCATACTTCGGGCGCAAAACGACCGCGAAAAGGCGCGACGCGCGAGTCTGGCATACATGTCCGCCCTGCGGACGGCCGAAATGCGCTTAAATCAAACGAAGTCAGGGCCTGTTTCAAACGTGCGCCCTCCCGGAATGTTTTGAACTTTTACACCCTCATCGCAGCAACGCGAATCATACTATCGGAATAAACGCTTTTTGTCAAGCGCATAATACAATGGTCACGGCTGAGAAAAGCAAATTTATTCGGTATGCGCAAAACCGGGAAAGGGATGGTACAAGATGTCGAGCAATAACTTTTTGAAGGGCGTTGCGGTGGGCGTCGCGGCGGGTACGGCGATTGGTCTGGTGGTAGCGCCAAACAGCAAGGACATGAAAAAAGCGGTCGGCAAATTCCTCAAAGCGGCGGGGGGCGTCGTTGAGAACATCAGCAACATTTGGGAGTGAAATAAAAAGACGGCTTAGGGGAGCGAATTTCGCCCCCTAAGCCAACAATCGAGGATAGTAAAATGAAAAAGATGAATTTGGCAACCCTGCTACATATGATAGACGATACATGTTAAGTAATCTACAGTTTTATATTTCAATTTTGTAAAATATTTATTATTTCGCATGTATTTTTAGTACAGCCGAGCGGAAACGAAGCCGCGCCCAGACATCATATATCAGGATTTCATACACTCAACTGTCCCTATACAGTAAATAAGCTTTGTGCATATTTACTAAAAGCGGCTTGACAACACACGTGCGAAAATGATATCATCGGCGCACAAAATAACATCAGCAGGAGGTTTTACAATGACAAAGAAAGAACTGTTCATGTCCGCGCTCCGCAACGACCAGCCGCCCAAGTTCATGGGACACGCGTTCGACCCGTTCCCGCAGGGGGTTGTGTTCGGCGCCGGCGGACCGGAGGTGCTTTTCCACGCTGTGATCGACCCCATAACGAACTGGGACATCCTGCAATTCTCCGGCGAGCGGTATAAGGATCTGTGGGGCGTCACACACCGCTATATCGTCGGGGAAGACCCCGGCATTATCCCGCTGACTGACGCGGACAATCAAGTCATAAAGGATATGGAGAACTGGAGCGGCTACGTCAAATTCCCGGAGATACCGGAAGATCTTGACTGGGGACCCGCCCAAGCGCAGTGCAAGGCCGCCCACGAGCGCGGCGAGCTCGTCATGGTCCCGACGTTCCGCGGGCTGTTTGAGCGTCTGCATAGCTTGCGCGCGTTCGAATGCGTGATGGAGGATCTTATGCTCTGCCCCGACGAGTGCATGGAATTCTTTGACGCTTATCTCGATTGGAAGCTTGAGGTGCTGAAACAATTGTGCGACAACATCGACTTCGATATAATCCACAGTCACGACGACCTCGGCGCCAAAGAAAAGCTGTTCTTCTCTCCTTCTATTTTCCGCGAGATGCTCAAACCGCGCTATGAAAAGCTGTACGCGTATGCGCACAGCCGAGGCAAGCTCGTACAGCACCACTGCGACTGTTACATATCGCCGTTCGCGTGGGAGTTTGCGGAGATTAACGTCGATATGTGGCAGGGAGCGCTCCCGACGAACGACATTATCCATATCCAGAAGCAGCTCGACGAAAAGGGCTTGGATATGCTGCTTATGGGCGGCCTGGAATCCGCGATCATCGACAATCCGGATGCGACGGAGGAAGAAATCCGCGCCGAGGTTCGCCGCGCCATTGACACCTACGCTCCGGGCGGCCATTTCCTGCCCTGCATCGGCAGTATCAACTGCCTGTATGAAAATAACGAGGTCATCGTCGTGGACGAGATGAACAAATACGGCGCGGAATGGGTCGCGAAGCACAATCCGGACTTGCCGTCTGAATAGTTGCCCTCTCTGGTTTCAGAAATTATCTTACCGCGCTGCCTTATCGGCATATCCTTTCCGGCTGCGGAAACTCCTTCCCGCAACTGACGCACTGTGAGCGTCTCAGCGCGCGAACCAATTCCCGAATAATTTCGTTTGTAGCGGTTTTCGCTCTCCCGTCCTTTTCGCCTAGGGCGAAAAGAATTTTTGCACAGGAGTGCGTCTCGTGCGACGGAGCAAAAATTGTAATATTCCGCATTTTTCGGGGATTTATTCCTCGGAAAATGCTCTTTGCGAGCCGCGCACGGCGAG
>JAITKI010000019.1 GCA_031278515.1 Oscillospiraceae bacterium
CGTTCAGCTTTTCCGGCCTGACAAAGGGGACGGCGTACACGCTGAAAATCCCGGCGGGCGCATCGTGGGAGGCGTATACGCACCCCGCCGTGACGCTCTCCGCCAGTCAGGCGGTGAACATTACGCTTGTGTCCGCCGTGCCGTCGTACGCCGTCAGCGGCGTCGTCACATCCGGCGGGGCGGCCGTCGCGAACGTCACGGTGCGCGCTTACGCGAAGACGGGCGGCACAGTCGCGGCGGCGCAGACGGTCTCCGCCGCGACGAACGCGCAGGGGCAGTACACGCTGAACCTCATTGACGGAACGTATGTGCTGAAAGTCCTCGCGACCACCGACTACAAGGAATACGTCAGCGGCGATATAACGGTAAGCGGCGCGGCGCTCCCGAATCAGAACATCGCGCTCACGCTCAAGCCGTATATCGAGGGCGTCGTGACGCTCGGCGACTCGGCGCGGAGCGGCGTCTACGTCTATCTGTATAAGAGTAACTCTTACGTCAAGTCCGCGACGACGGGCGCGGACGGCAAGTTCGCGTTCAAGTCGCTGGAGGAAAGCACGGCGTACACGCTGCGCGTCGGCGCGAACAGCGGCTATACGGCGGCGGACATCGACGTGACGACGGAAGCGTCCGGCGTCAAGACGCAAAATATCGCGCTCATCCCGCTCGTCACGGTGTCCGGCAAGGTCGCGCTGTCGAGCGCTGCCGTTGCGGGCGTGTACGTGTATCTGTATACGAACGATGGCAGTTACGTCGCCTCCGCGCGCGCCGGCGCCGACGGCGGATACACCATCGCGGGCGCGAGGGGCGACGGCACGACGTCATACAAGCTGAAAGTGAGCGCGACCGCCGACTACGCGGCGTATGAGTCGGATGTGTTCGCACTATCCGCGAACGAAACAAAGGACATAGCGCTGGCGGCTGTGACCAAGTACGCGGCGACGTTTACGGTGAACACAATCGCCGATGGCGCGAGCTTCGCGCTGTACGTGTATGGCGGGCTTGTCGGCAGGACGGAAGTTGCGCTATCCGAGGGAGTCCGCTCCATACAGCTCCCGG
This sequence comes from Oscillospiraceae bacterium, assembly GCA_031278515.1. Lineage (GTDB taxonomy): Bacteria > Bacillota > Clostridia > Oscillospirales > Oscillospiraceae > JAISBX01. The sequence goes on from JAITKI010000019.1 coordinate 1,057, forward strand.
CGGGGACCTACAGCTACTATTACTATTATGAGGGCTTGTACGGCTCCGGCAGCTTCACCGTGGAAAACACCGGCGCGACCGTCACGATAACGCTGCCTGCGCTGTACACAATCTCCGGCACGGTGATAGACGGTGAGGGCAATGCCGTCTCCGGCGCGAGCGTAAATATCAGCGTTGACAGCGTCATATGTGTGAGCGCCGTTACAGACAAAGACGGCAAATACAGCTTCACAACAAAGCAGACGTCCGGCAAGACTCTCGCAATAAGCGCGCGGCACGGAACGGCGGGCGTCGGTTCCGTCTCCGTCACGCTTTCTGACAATAAAGATGTGACAGCGGATATTTCCCTTGCGGTGAAAACAGTTACCGTAACCGTTCAAGGCAGCGATAACCAATCGATTGCGGGCGCGTATGTATCTATAAATTCGTATTCATACGGATATACATCTTCCGGCGGAACGCTTACGCTTCGCAACGTCGGCGCCGGAACTTTCAACTGCTACGCCTATAAATACGGATACAAATCCACATCCGTCAGTCAGGCCATATCGGCGGAGTCGGATACGTCGTTCACAATAACGCTGCAGGAAGACCCCGACCTCGTCTACACATTCTCTCTCGGCGCGTCGGGCGGCGAGATTTCGACGGGCGGCTTCGTGGATCTCCGCCCCGAACTCAAATACACGGGCGCGGCGACGCCGGTGTCGGACGGCAAGATAACGCTCACGCTCCCAACCGGCATGAGCGTGGTAAGCGTAAGCGGCACGGGAAACCCGTACTCGGGCGACGGATATAATGTGACATTCGCGGAGGACAAAACCGTGAAGCTCCCGTCCGTGCGCGTCACGGTGGACGGCACTGTCGGCAACCTTGCGAATCTGGGCGTTCAGGCGCTGTTCACCGCGACGGATGTCACTAAAAGCGCATACGGTACGCTCACCGTCGTGAACGCGACGATAAACGCGCCCGGCGTCGTCAAGGCGGGAGAGGCGTTTACGGTCTACGGCACAGCGCCGACGGGCAGCGTCGTGGCGATAAAAGCGGGCACCGCCGTGCTGAAAACCGCGGCGGTGCAAAACCGGTACTACAAGGTCTCCGTATCGGTAGCGTCCGCGGGAGAATATGAGCTTCAAGCCGTCGCGGCGTCGGGCGGCCAGACGTCCTATTCGCCGCCCGCCGCGCTGACCGTGACGGCGGATGCCGCGCCGGCAATCAGCAACGCCGCCATCACGCGAGGCTATCTCTCGACGCCCGTATCCAGCTCGCAGTACGGCGGCATAATCACGTTCAGCACGTGGGTAAACACGCGCGATCCATATACCGGCTACTACGACATAGAGGGCAGTTTCAAGGTATCAAATCTCGGGAGCTATGCCGTCAAAAGCGTCAGCTTCGCGGGCGCCGTCACGGGCACGAACACGGACACCCTGACGGAAAGCGGCGGCGCGTACACGTTCAAATTCCCGAAAAACGCGGCGTGGCGCGGAACGGGCGTGAAGCCCATAATCGTGACGCTCACGAAGGACGGCGCGTCGTATGACTTCACGATAGCCCTCGTCACGATAATGCTCGACCCGTCCGGATACGTGTACGACGCCGTGACGAACGAGCGCGTAGCGGGCGCGACCGTCACGCTGGAGATAAAGCCGGAGGGCGGCGGCTGGACGACGTGGATCGACCCCGACGGCCTGCAGGCGAACCCGCAGACGACGGACGAAAACGGGCAGTACGGCTGGATGGTTCCCGAAGGGGAGTATCGCGCGCTCGTCTCGAAAACAGGCTACGCCGACGCCGTGGCGAACAAGTTCGACAGTTCGACAAAAATAGCCGACGGCGGCTATGACGACACGAACCCCGACGGCGGCTTCCCCGTCCCGCCCGCGCAGATGGAGGTCAACATTCCGCTGAAATATACCGGCAAGCCGATCGTCAGCGCGAGCTGGGATAAAACAAACCGGAAGCTCACACTCGTGTTCACCCGCCCGATGCCGGCGGCGGAAACTAAAGCGGAACTCAGCGTCACGGACGGAAGCGGCGCGGCGGTCGAGGGGACATGGGCGGTGTCGGCCGACGGCAGGACGTTCACGTTCACGCCGACGACGGCCCCGGCTGTCGGCAGCGTACTCAAAGCGGCGATAGCGCCCGCCGCGCTGTCGCTCGACGGCGTGGCGATAGGCGATGCGTCAATCCCCGATGTCACGGTGACAGAGGAGCAGGGCGGCGGCGGCAACACCGGAGGCAGCACCGGCGG
>JAITKI010000022.1 GCA_031278515.1 Oscillospiraceae bacterium
ATTATTGTCGTTGTTGCTCGTCGTCGCGCTGTGTTTTTCGATCTTGCCCATTCCAGTTGCGTTCGCTGCGGAAACTGACTACACGTTAACTCTTGCAACGGACGAGCACAATGAAAAGATATCCTCAGTTCAATTTTACATGAAAGGCGCAGTTTCCTCGGGAGCGGAAACAAGACCGATAGATGAACCGATAACGATTTCTGGTGTAGAAAGTAATTCTTTATATGCAAAGCAAGATGTTTTAGATGCGAGTTTTGGGTTATACGCAGTTAGCGTGACAATCGGGGAGGAAAGTGCCACAAAGCTTGTTTCAGAAATTCCTCAAAGCAATAATGAGAATGATAGAATCAGTTGGGGAGCTACAGGTTTGTCTGCCAAAATTTCTGGTTATATTGCGACAAACGCGCAAAACTGGTTGCGGATTTTTGTCGACAACTCCGGTGATGCTGCTTTTCAGGGCGAAAATATCATTTTACAATATATATTTACTGCGCCGGCATCAGCATACAACCTAATTATTACGGATGACTTGCAAAAAGGTACGGCTGTTGCCTATGAAAATGTTGTAACTCCAAATACATTCCAACTCACCGCCACGCCTGACGCCGGGTATATGCTCGATTACTGGGAGTACACGACAGTTGAGGGCGACTGGACGGGTGCTGTCAAAGTTGAAAACACAATTGAAAACGATAAGACCCAGATAACTGTGACAATTGAGGAAGACCGTTGGTACCGCGCCGTGTTCAAACCGTGGGAAATCATTATGCCGGGCGACGCGGTGATAAACGGTATCGACACGCAGCTGTCGTCGCTGCCGGCGAAAGGAATCATCTTGACATTCAAGCAGACCGGGGAGGACACGCTTCGTTCCGGCACTCCGGCGGGCATGAGCCTCCAATTCGGTTGGCCGAGTATAGTTCCGGTGTCGGAGGTGACAGGGCTTCTCATAAAGATCTATGCGGGCGATTTCCACGCGGGAGAGACGCCGGACGCTCCGCTGTGTGAGTATATGGTTCCCGCTCTCGGCGGCAGCGGCGACAGCATCGGCGCGTATGTTATCAGCGCTACCGTGTATATCGAACGGCTGCCGAACGCGGAAGGCGTCACGGTGGAAATTACGCGCCCGAACGGCGCGGCCGCGCGGAAATACTATGCGCTTCCGATCGTTCGAGATCTCTTGGAAGAGCTTCGCTCGAAGACGCTGAGCGATCTCGAAGAGTACTATCTCGACGGCGAAAGATTTGGAACTAACCCGCCCGGCGCGGAGGCGCCGCCCGATAGCGTGTATAAATCATTCGCCGATGTGCGCTATCTGCTGCGCGACGCTTACGCCGGGGCGCGCGAGGCGATACTCTACGACGCCGCGACAGGCGACGAGATAAGCGCGGCGTATGAAAGCGCCATCGAGCGGTTCAATCAGATAATTGGCTTACAGGCCGCGATAGACGAGGGGGACGGCGACGCATATAAGGCGATACCCGGCGTCGTAAAAGCCGCAGTGATGATCGGTCTCCGTCCGAGTTTCAGTTACGCGCCGACGGGCCACACGCTGGATGACCGCTATGTGGTTGGCGGAGAAAAAGCGTGGACGCTTCTCGTGCTGGAGTCCGCGCTTGAATCGACGTCTCCCGGCGAATGGGTCGTCGGCTGCGGCTCGTTGGACCCGAACGCGTACATAACAAGTATATCGTCGGGCGGCGGCGACGGGAAGAGCGTGGGAGGCAGCCCGAACGGGAATATCATTTACGCCGTAAACGCGAGCTTTCCCAACACGGGGCTGAGTTCGTTCGGGATATCCGATCGCAGCGTCATGCGAATAGGAAACGCGGGGGCGGGCTACAGCTTCCCGACGATTTATGGTGAGACGGACGACTTGATATGGGCGCTCGCGGCTTTGCGCGAAATTTATACCGACGCGGAACTCGAGCAAAGTGAGGCTTATAAAAGCGCGTTGTCTTTGATCAGCGACTGGACTACTCCCGTCACGAAAACAGTCGCGGCGTACAACGCGCTGTTCGTGGCGTTTCCGGACGACGCGGAGGCGATGAGGCGCTACGATCTGTCGGAGGCAGTCCTCGATGTGATGGCGCTGATCAACGCAATCGGCAACGTCACGCCGGAGAGCGAGGACGCGATAGCGGCGGCGCGCGAGGCATACGGCGAGCTTTCGGACGAAAACAAGGCCCTCGTCCCGAACTACGTGACGCTGACAGACGCGGAGGCGGCGTTCGCGTTGCTGGTGGCGGAGCGTCCGGAATACGAGGCGGCGCTGTCCGAAGTCGTAAGGGAATTGGGCAAGCTCGGTCTCACGGTGGGATCGCAAGGCGGCGAGTGGGCGCTGCTCGCGGCTGTGCGCTCAGGGGCGGCCGTCACCGGCTCGACATTTACGAACGGCTATCTGAGTTCTTTGAATAAGCTGCTCAATGACGGCGGTCTCGACAATATCACGACGACGAATTACACAGATTTCGCGCGGATAACGCTCGCTCTCTCATCTCTCGGCATTGACGCGTCAAACTACAGCGTGGCGGGCGAGACGTACGACATCGCCGGGCAGTTGACGAATTTCGGCAGGGTCGCCGGGCAGGGCGTAAACGGCCCGGCGTACGCGCTCATCGCGCTGGACTCCAAGCCGTATATTCCTGAAAACACGGCGATACGCAACCAATACGTCGAATACATACTCGGCGAGGAAGTAAACGGGGGCGGTTGGGCGCTATCGGGCGATAAAGCCGATCCGGATATAACGGCGGCGGTATTGCAGGCGCTCGCGAGGTATCGCGATAACGCGGCCGTGGGCGCGGCCGTGACACGCGGACTTGCCGCGCTGAAAATGTTGCAGGATAAGACCTACGGCGGCTTCTACAGCTGGGGGCAGTATAATTCCGAGAGTGCGGCGCAGACTGTGGTCGCACTGACCGCGCTTGGACTCGATCCGACAGGCGCGGAGTGGACGGTTGGCACCTCGAACAATCCGCTGACGGCGCTGCTGGCGTTCTACGACGCGCAAAATCGCGGTTTCCGCCACGCCCTGAACGGCGGGGCCGACCAAATGGCGACGGAGCAGGCTGCTTACGCGCTCGCGGCTTACGGCCGCTTTATGGAAGGGCAAAACGCGCTGTACGACATGTCGGACGCGTTCGGCGGCCCAGCGGCGGGGGTAAACAAAAACGAGCTCGACGCCGCCATTTCGCTGGCGCAGAGCTTGAATGAGACGGACTACGCGCGGGAGACGTGGGGCGCGCTTGAAACGGCTCTGGCGTCCGCTCTGGACGTCCGCGGCGACGCGGACGCGGAGCAGAGCGATGTTGACGCCGCGAAATCGGCGCTGTATTTCGCAGTAGCCGATCTCCTGACAGCGGAGCGCTACGACGTCGGCGCGGGCCGGGATATTCTGGACGCCGTTCTTTACGCGATTGAGTATAGATTAATTACTTCAGGGACGGTGAGTTTCCAGAGACACATATATTATACGGCGGAAAGTTGGAAATATCTGGAGGACGCCAACGGCGCCGCTAAAGACGTCGCGCCCGAAGCGGAGCGGGAAGACGCCGACGCCGCCGCGCAAACGCTTCTTGACGCCATGATCGGTCTGGAACTGAGTCCCGTGTACGACAGAACGCTGCTCAACGCAACGCTACTGGCCAACAAAAACAACCTGACCGAATCGGAGTACACCGCGCAATCGTGGAGCAATTACAGCGGTGCGCTGACGGCGGCGGTGGAGGCGAATCAAAGTGATGGCAAAACACAGGAAAGCGTGGATATTGCGGCGAAGACGCTGATACTTGCGATAGGCGACCTGACGCGAGGCGCCGACGAGAATTATGCAGCCGTTGTGAGCATTCTGCAAGAAATTAAAAGGCTCGTCAAAGAAAATCCCATCGGCGATCAAGGCTTCAGCGAGGAGAGCTTGGCGGAGTTGGAAACGGCGGTGGACAAAGCGAGTCTTGTTTCCGCGCTGCGCGAACTGACCGTCAACCCGCCGGTTCTGAACACGTTTCTGCTGGAGGCCGCGCGTAACGCGGCTTGGTATCTCGCACAGGAGCCGGATATGTATACGGAAGAAACGCTGGCGACTCTGTCGCTTGCGTCCGCTGACTCAGCGATAAAGATTTTGCAAAACCTCTATACGGAACAGAGCGAGGTTGACGCCGACGCGGCGGCGATTCTTAATGCGATAAAATCCCTTTCCCGCAGGGAAAGGGTACTGTCCGCAGATAAAACGCTGCTGGGCTTGTTTATCACACACGCGGAACTG
>JAITKI010000034.1 GCA_031278515.1 Oscillospiraceae bacterium
GGCGAAAAGAATTTTTGCGAGGAGTGCGTCCCGTGCGACGGAGCAAAAATTGTAATATCCCGCATTTTCCGGGGATTTATTCCTCGGAAAATGCTCTTTGCGAGCCGCGCACGGCGAGAGCCAAACTCCCGTGACTCGTTTGTGATGGCGAAGTCATCACAAACGAAATTATTCACGGAAAACGCTCTTTGCGAGCCGCGCACGGCGAGATCTCATCTCCCGTGACTCGTTTGTGCCGGCGAAGCCATCACAAACGAAATGATTCCGCAAAATGATTTGAAAATGCGCGGGAGGTGGTGTATACTGTCATAAAGTCAGACGCGGAACGTTCCGGACGGCGCCGTCCGCGCGGTCCGGCGCGTCGGATAAAAAGGCGGTGCGCGTGATGTTTTCCGAAGATGTTTTGAAGAGCGAGGAGGCGGCGGTGATACGTCTGCGTTCGCTGTACAGGCGGTACGGGTATACGCGGTTCGGCATGAGCAAGTTCGAGGAATACGAGCTGTATTCGCGCAACAGGAGCTTTCTCCCGTCGGATAACGTCATAACCTTTACGGATGCCGGCGGCCGACTGATGGCGCTGCGTCCGGACGTCACGCTGTCGATCGTGAAAGCCGCGCCGGGCGGCGGACCTCCGCGCAAGCTGTACTACAGCGAGAACGTGTACCGTCCCGCGCATCACGGGCGGGAGGTGCGCGAGCGGATGCAGGTCGGGCTGGAATGTATCGGGGAGCTTGGGGTATACGACGCCGGCGAGGTTATAATGTTGGCGGAGCGAAGCCTTGAGATGATCGGAGAGCGGCATTGCCTGTGCGTTTCGCACATGGGTTTTCTGAGCGGGCTGCTCGGCGGCGCCGGCGTCGCGAGCGGGCAGATCGACGAACTCTTGAAATGCGTCAGCGGACGGAACGCCTCCGAAATCCGGCGGCTCTGCGACGAATTCGAACTGGACGACGCGTTTTGCGAGAGTCTGACGGCGGTCGCGGCTCTGTACGGGCCGGTGGGAGACAAACTGGACGCGCTGCGTTCGCTCAGCGTCAACGGGGAGACGGACGCGGCGCTCGACGAGATTGAGCAAGTGTGCGAGACGGCGCGCCGTCTCGGCGCGGACGGCGATATAAACATTGATTTTTCGATAGTCAACGACATGAACTACTACAGCGGCGTCATATTCCAGGGGTTTGTCGAAGGCATCCCGTCCGCCGTGCTCTCGGGCGGCAGATACGACAAGCTGATGCGCCGGTTCAGCAAACACTCGGGCGCGATAGGGTTCGCGGTCTACGTGGACCTGCTGGAACGGTCGGGACATCAGCCCGGACGGCTTGACGCGGACGTGCTGCTGCTGTACGCGGAGGGCGACGATCCTCTGGAGATCGCCGACGCTGTGCGGGCCGTCGCGGAGGGCGGGGAGAGCGTGCGCGCCATGAGCGAGACGGGGGATGTGAGATACGGGAGGCTTTTGCGCCTGTCGGATTGGAGGAGCGCGAACACTTGAGTCAAATGATCAATATCGCGCTGCCGAAGGGCAGACTTGGCGAGCGCGTGTACGGCATATTTGAAGCGGCGGGCCGCGGATGCCCGGCCGTTCTGGAGGACAGCCGCAAGCTGTTCTTTGAGGACGAAGCCTCGCGCGTGCGGTATTTTCTCGCGAAGCCGTCTGATACGCACATATATGTGGAGCGCGGCGCGGCCGACATCGGCGTAACCGGAAAAGACATCCTGCTCGAATACAACCCGGATGTGTATGAACTGATGGATCTCGGCGTCGGCGTGTGCCGCGTAGTGGTCGCCGCGAAGAAGAATTTTGAGGATGAGACGGACGGCGCGCTGCGCGTCGCCACAAAATTCGCTAATATAGCGCGCGGATATTACGACGGGCGCGGCAGGGAGATAGATATAATAAAGCTGAGCGGTTCCATCGAACTGGCCCCGATGGTAGGTCTTTCGGACGTCATAGTGGACATTGTGGAGACGGGGCGGACGCTGATTGATAACGGTATGGAACCTATGCAGACGATAACGGACGTCAGCGCGCGGCTCATAGCCAACAAGGTCAGCTACAGATTCAAGCACGCGGAGATAACAGCGCTGTGCGAGGCGATAAGGAGATCGATGGCAAAATGATAAAAATACTGGAATACGGCGAGGTCGGCGAGGAAGAGATATTCGGCAGGACGGACGACGGACAGGACGTGTCGGATGTCGTGCGCGGGATAATAGCCGACGTCAGGGTAAACGGCGACGCGGCGGTGAGAAAATATACGGAGATGTTCGACGGAGCGTCCCCGGAGACGTTTGAGGCGAGCAGGGACGAGCTGGAGGCGGCGGAGGCGGCGGTCGAACCGGAGTTCTTGGAGACGATGAGGCGCGCGGCCGCGAATATCGAGGCGTTCCACCGCAGACAAGTCAGGAGCGGATTTGTGTCCGGCGACGCAAACGGCGTCGTGACGGGGCAGCGCGTCCTGCCTATAGCGCGCGTCGCCCTCTACATTCCGGGCGGTACGGCGGGGTATCCGTCGTCGGCGTTGATGAACTGCATCCCGGCGAAGATAGCCGGCGTCAGAGAGATCATCGTGGCGACGCCGCCCGGCGCGGGAGGCGTCGTCAAAAACCCGTATATAGTCGCCGCCGCGCGCATGGCGGGCGCGGACAGGATATTCAAGATAGGCGGCGCGCAGGCGGTGGCCGCGCTTGCCTACGGGACGCGCACGATACCGGCCGTGGATAAGATAGTGGGGCCGGGCAACGCGTACGTCGCCGAGGCGAAGCGGCAGGTGTACGGAAAGGTCGGCATCGACATGATAGCCGGGCCGAGCGAGATACTTATCATCGCCGACGGCGGAAGCGCCGCCGAGGTCGCCTCCGACATGCTCTCGCAAGCGGAGCACGACGAGCGCGCCGGCGCGGCGCTCATAACTGTCAGCAGAGAACTGGCAAGACGCGTGAGAGACGAACTGGAGAAGCGCATACCGTCTCTGCCGCGCGCCGATACGGCGCGCGCGTCGATAGACCGCAACGGCAAAATTATAATCGTAAAATCAATAGAACAGGCGATCGCCGTCTCAAACAGGCTCGCCCCCGAACACCTTGAACTGTACGTTGACGACCCGTTTGATTATTTGAATCTTATCGAGAACGCGGGTTCGGTGTTTCTCGGAAGGAACTGCCCGGAGGCTGTGGGAGACTATTACGCCGGACCAAACCACACGCTGCCGACATCCGGCGCCGCGCGCTTTTACAGCCCTCTGTCTGTGGATGATTTCGTCAAAAAATCGTCCTTCACCTACTACTCGCGCCGGGCGCTGAGCAGAGCGGCGGACGACATCACCCGCTTCGCGGAAAAAGAGGGGTTGACCGCGCACGCGCGGTCGGTGACCGCGCGTTTTGAGAATGGAGGCGGGACTTGACGTGAGCAGATTCTTCAGCCGGCGGCACGCGAGCCTGACGCCTTATACTCCGGGCGAACAACCGCGCGCGGGCGACTTTATTAAGCTCAACACAAACGAGGCGCCGTACCCGCCCTCGCCCGCCGTATCGGAGGCGCTCGCTTCCGGCGTCGCGGGGCGCCTCAATCTGTACCCCGATCCCGCGGGGACGGCGCTGCGCTCAAAACTTGCGGATTACCACGGCGCAAACGCCCGGAACATTGCGCTCGGCAATGGTTCCGACGAGACTCTGGCGTTCATTTTTCTGGCGTTTTTTGACGGAGAGCGCGGAGTAGTCTTTCCTGACGTGACGTACGGGCTTTACCCTGTGCTCGCGTCGCTGTACGGCGTCCCCTACTCGGAGATACCCGTGGACGGGACGCTGGCCGTACGCGCGGAGGACTACTGCGGCGCGCGCGAAAATGTAGTGCTGGCTAATCCAAACGCGCAGACGGGAATAGCGCTCCCCACAAGTGATATTGAGCGAATAGCTGCATCAAATCGCGAGCGCGTGATCGTGGTGGATGAGGCGTACGCGGATTTCGCGGGGCTCACCGCCGTACCGCTCACGCAAAAACACGACAACCTGATCGTCGTGCGCACATACTCAAAGTCCCGCTTCATGGCGGGGGCGCGTCTGAGCTACGCCGTCGGGCATGAAGATCTGATAGCGGATTTGGAGACGATTCGCTGCTCGTTCAACCCGTATAATGTAAATTCCGTCACTCTCGAGGCGGGCGCGGCGGCGATCGACAGCGGCGAGTACTACAAAAGACATTGGGAACTCATAACGGACGCGCGGCGAAGGTGTTCGGAGACGCTGCGGACGCTCGGCTTTGAGCTTACGGACTCGCGTGCCAACTTTCTGTTCACTCGCCATCCGAAAGTTCCCGGCAGGACCCTGTTCGACAGGCTGCGCGGGGCCGGGGTGCTGACGCGCCGGTTCGACAGACCGGAGCGCATCGCGGATTGGCTCCGCATAACAGTAGGCACGGGCGCGCAGATGGAGACGCTCGCCGGGCTGATGAAGGAAATTGTGTTGACGGAGGGCGGGTACGATGCGTAGAGGTGAGATAGTCCGCAAGACCGCGGAAACGGATATAACGCTGTCGCTGGATCTTGACGGACGGGGGGAGCGCTCCGTCGCCACGGGCGTCGGATTCCTCGACCACATGCTGACGCTGTTTGCCGTTCACGGGCGGTTTGACCTCCGCGTGACGTGCGCGGGCGACGTCGGGGTGGACGCGCACCATACGACGGAGGATGTCGGCATATGCTTGGGGCTGGCCGTCGCCGAGGCGCTGGGCGACAGACGCGGCATAGCCAGATACGGCGACATAACGCTGCCGATGGACGAGACTCTGGTGCTGTGCTCTCTGGATCTGTCCGGCAGGAGTTACCTCGCGTTCGATCTGCCCATCCCGTCTCCGAAGATCGGCTCGTTCGATTCGGAACTGGTGGAAGAGTTCTTCCGGGCCTTTGTTCGGGAGTGCCGCGCCACCGTGCATATAAGAAAGCTTGCGGGCGTGAACTCACACCACATCGCGGAAGGCTGCTTTAAGGCGTTCGCGCGCGCGCTGGCGAAAGCCGTCACGGCGGACGCGTCGGGCGGCGGCGACATTCCGTCGTCCAAGGGGACGCTGCTATGATAGCTATTATCGACTACGGCGTCGGAAATCTGTTTTCGCTCAAATCGTCTTTGAACTATATCGGACGGGACGCCGTGGTGACGGGCGACCCCGGCGAAATCGACCGGTGCGCAAGCGTGATTCTGCCGGGCGTAGGGGCGTTTGGCGACGCTGCCGGAAAACTGCGCGCCGGCGGGCTGCACAAAGTGATCTTGGAGCAGGCGCGCTCGGGGAAGCCGCTGCTGGGCATATGTCTCGGGATGCAGCTCCTTTTTGAGCGAGGCTTTGAGTACGGGGAACACGCGGGACTGGGGCTGATTCCGGGCGAGGTTACGCCCATCGAGTCCGTCATACCGAAGGGTTACAAGACTCCGCATATCGGCTGGAACGGACTCGATTTTCCTCCGGGCGAACCGGTGAGTCCGATATTTAAGTATATAAACGAGGGCGATAACGTCTACTTTGTCCACTCGTATCACGCCTCCGGGTGCGAGGAGTCAGTCGTCGCGTCCGCGGATTACGGCGCGCCCCTGACTGCCGCCGTCGCGCGCGGGAACGTATACGGCACGCAATTTCATCCGGAGAAAAGCGGCGCTGTGGGGCTGAACATCCTCAGAGCGTTCTGCGAACTATAACGTCGCCCCGATAATTGCCTCCATCTCAATCTCCACGAGCTGCGCGGGGCGGTTGAGCATGGGCGTACCCACCGCGGTGAACAGCGGGCGTATTTTTCCGAAGATCTCCGAATACGCGCGGCTTATCTCCGCGCCGTACGCCATGTCCGTCGTGTACGCCTTGACGGAGAATACTTCCTCCGGCTTTGCTCCCGCCCGGGCGAGCAGCGCGACTTGTTTTTCGAGTACATACTTTGTCTGTTCGTAGGCGCTTCCTTCACCGTACACCGCGCCGTCCGGCTGCACGGACGTCGTACCCCCAATTTTCACGTATGATCCGATCTTCACCATACGCGAATAGCCGACGCGCTCCTCAAGCGGCGCCCCGGAAGAGTAGTTTGTTCTTTTTAATTCCATTTGATATGCTCCCTTTCAACATTTCATTTCACGGCGACAATGCGCCGCCGGGGGCATACTACCATATTTTACTGCTTTTTACAACTACATATAATTTCGTTTGTGATGGCTTCGCCATCGCAAACGAAATTATTCTTCTTGAGTATTTTCGTTTGTAGCAGTTTTCGCCCCTTCGTCCTTTTCGCCGCAGGCGAAAATAATTTTTGCGGAGGAGTGCGTCTCGTGCGACAGAGCAAAAATTGTTATATTTCGCATTTTTCGGGGATTTATTCCCCGGAAAATGCTCTTTGCGAGCCGCGCACGGCGAGATCCATGCCTCGTTACTCGTTTGTGATGGCGAAGCCATCACAAACGAAATTATTCCCTATGGTATTCACTTTAATAATATGTTAGAATATCCGCAGGATATCCGGGTCGCCCCGCCGTTTCGTCCGCATGGCGTCTCGCAGCCTTATGTTTTCAGCCGCGTCATGGGAAGGATCGTAAAGCTCACTCTCTTGTGAAGTGAAACGAAAGGAATGGTTATATTCATGAGTACGGCCGTAAAGACCGCCGGAGCGCCCCTCGCCGTCGAACCTTACGACAGGGAGTGGGGCGTGGGCGTCTCCGGACTGACGGAGAATCCGTCGCCGTTCCCGCGCATAAACAAGATTCTCAGGCGGATAAAAGAAACCGACAGCACGTGCAGCGCGGAGCGCGCGGTGATAGTGACGGAGTGCTTTCGGAAGTACGCGATGTATCCGCAAAATATCAAATGGGCTCTCACTCTGCGCGAGGTGTATGAGCGCGTCACAATCAACATCCCGGATGACGAACTGATCGTCGGCGAGCTGGCCGCGCCGGCGAACGCCGCCCCCGTCTACCCCGAGTTCTCCCTTGAGTGGCTGTGCGACGAGATGGTGAACAGGCCGCTCGACGAGAGGCTCAACGACCGCTATGTCATAGACGAGGACACAAAAGAGGCGCTGCTCGGCATACGCGAATACTGGAAGGGCAGGACTTTATCGGAGGCTACCGTGCGCACGTACACAGAGGAGGAGGCGAAGGGTTCTCACCTCGGCGCGGCGGTGCTGTTGGAGGACCTGTTCATCTACGCCGGCGTCGGTCACGTGACGGCCAACTATGAGAAACTCTTCCGCGTGGGCTTTGGCGGGCTGCGCAGCGAGATAGAGGGGAAAATGGCGCGGCTCGACACCTCGCTGCCGGAGGACATAAAGCGGCAGGAGTTTTACACGGCCGAGCTCATAACGCTCGAAGGCGCCGCGAGGTATATCTCGCGCTACGGACGGCTCGCCGCGGAAATGGCCCTGAGTGAGACGGACGCGGAGCGGCGCGCCGAGCTCGAACGCGTGTCTTCCAACTGTCTGCATGTCGCCGAGGGCGCCCCGCGCGATTTCTGGGAGGCCATACAGCTTTGGCATATCGCGACAAATATGATAATAATAGAATCCAGCGGCCATTCCGTCACGTACGGGCGCTTCGACAAGCTCTTCTATCCGTTCTACAGGCGCGACGCCGACAGCGGGACGTTCACGCGCGAGTTTATGCAGGAGCTTATCGAACATTCGTTCCTCAAGATGCACGAGCTGCGCAAAATTCGCGATAAGAACGCCATATTTTTCTCCTCCGGCACGATAATGGGCGGCACCGCGCTCGACGTGGGCGGCGTTGACAAAACCGGCGCAGACATCACAAACGATTTGAGTTACATGGTTCTCGACGCGCACGCGCACACGCGCATACCGAACCCGTGGATGGGAGTGCGTCTCCACGAGGACACGCCGCCGGAGTTCAAGATAAAGGTTTTTAACGTAATACGCATCGGCACGGGCGAGCCCAAGATTTTCAACGACGCGCCTATGATACAGTCGCTTCTCAACTACGGGCGGACGCTGGAGGACGCGCGCGACTACGTCGGCGTGGGCTGCGTCGAGCCGAGCGTACCGGGCAAAACTTACGGCTGGCACGACTCGGGATCCGTCAACCTGACAAAAATAATGCAGCTTGCGATTAACGGAGGCAAATGTATCGGCTGCTCTCCGAACTGCAAGCAGTACGCTTCCTGCGCCGGTGCCGGAAAGACGCTCGGCCCCGACTTGGGATCGCTTGAGACCTTTACGGATTTTGAGCAAGTGCTGGAAGCGTACGACCGCCAGATGGAATACTGGTGCAACATCCTGGTCACGCTCATCAACAAGAACGATCTCGTCCACCAGAGACTGAAACCGCTGCCGTATCTCTCCCTGCTCATAGAGGGCTGCATTGAGAAAGGCGAGGACGTGACGCGCGGCGCCGCCACGTACAACGCCTCCGGTCCGCAGGGCGTGGGCATAGGCACAACGTCCGACTCCCTGTCCGTTATAAAGCAGCTTGTGTTTGACGAAAAGCGCGTCTCAGGCAGTGAGCTCCTGCGCGCTCTCAACGCGAACTGGGAGGGGTACGAGCCGCTCTGCGCGCTCGTCAATTCCGACAGGATGCACCACTACGGCAACGACGACGACTACGCGGACGATATAGCGCGCTTCGTCATGGCCACATACTGTAAGCACATCGAGCACAGACCGACGGCGCACGGCGGCGAGTTCATGCCCGGCGTATTTTCAGTGACGAATAACGTCATGCACGGTTCCGTAGTCAC
Source organism: Oscillospiraceae bacterium (assembly GCA_031278515.1). GTDB lineage: Bacteria > Bacillota > Clostridia > Oscillospirales > Oscillospiraceae > JAISBX01. The sequence continues at coordinate 8,720 of JAITKI010000034.1, forward strand.
GGCGACGCCGGACGGGCGCAAGGCGGGCGAGCCGGTATCCGACTGCATAGGCCCGGCCCACACGCAGCACGGCAGTCACGACAGGCGCGGCCCGACGGCTGTCGCCAACTCCGTGTCCAAACTCGACCATCAGCGCATAGGCAACGGTATAATCCTCAACTGGAAGTTCTCTCCGACCGCCGTATCGGGCGAGTCGGGACTCGACAGCCTGATAGCGCTCATGGACGGATATTTCAAAAACAACGGTATGCAGAGTCAGTTTTCCATAGTCGGGCGCGAGACAATGCTGGCGGCGCAGAAAGAGCCCGCCGCGTATAAGGATCTCGTGGTGCGGATAGCGGGCTACTCCGCGTATTTTACGGAGCTGTCGCGCGAGCTGCAAAACGATCTCATCGGCAGGACGGAGCTGTCGTTCGACTGACGCCCATCGCGCGGACGCGTTCCCCGCGCCCGGAACGCGCATACCCAACCGAGACTTACTCGCGGCGCCAAAGCGCGGTTCGGAAGCGTTTGCGGCGTTCCCGGCCGAGGTCGAAATTATTCAGTTTCAGGCGCATATTCCCCGGTAAGTTTTCATGTTTTGTGTGGAAAACTCTGTGGAAAATGTGCAAAATCCCGCTTCCCGCAAGCCTTATTCACTGTGGGAAATGTTTTTCAACAAAAGGAGGATCTCATGTTATGGATCGCTGCAAAGGGGTAGAAAACACAATCACTCCGGAAATCGCGGAGATCGATTGTCCGCAGTGCGGAGCGGAGCTCGAGATGTTCTCAACCGACGAGAGCGTCACGTGCGACTGCGGGTACGTCGTGTACAACAAGAGGAATTCGGCCCTCTCCGTCGGGGCCGAGACTGAATAGGGCGCGATGTCAAAGACATCGTAAATTCAAGTATACGCGAAATAAAATTGAAATAATCAAGTCATTGGCGTCGTTTATGTCAGAAAACAATCCATTTGGGTTGAGTTATTGACACGGCATTGCATTTGGTGATTTAATACGGGCGGGGGCGCCGAGCCCTCGCCCGCTGCTGTTTTGCGCGCCGAGAGAAAATTGCGTCCGCGCCGGTGTACGCAGCGTATCACTGTAAATCCGGGAGGAACTGCCGTATGTCGGAAGCTCACGACCCCTACGCCAATGTCGTCACTGTGATGGAACGCGCGATGCGCGTAGGGGAAATCAATCAGCGCGTATTCGAGATAATCAAAAATCCTCAGCGAGAGACAAAAGTGTATCTGCCGGTGGAAATGGACGACGGACATGTGCGCGTGTTCGAGGGGTATCGCGTTCAACATTCGAATATCCGCGGGCCCTTCAAGGGCGGAATCCGTTACCACCGGGACTGCGATCTGAATGAGATAAAGGCGCTTGCGACATGGATGTCGCTGAAATGCGCCGTTGTAAATATCCCGTTCGGAGGCGCGAAGGGCGGCGTGCGAGTCGAGCCCGGCACACTCTCCGAACGCGAACTGTGCCGCCTGACGCGGCGGTATACGTACGCTATCGAACCCATAATAGGTTCGGACTCCGACATCCCCGCGCCGGACGTAAACACCAACGCGCAGACTATGGCGTGGGTACTCGACACGTACAGTATGCTGAAAGGTAAGCCCTGCCCCGGCGTCGTGACGGGCAAACCCGTGGAACTCGGCGGGTCGCGCGGCAGGGCGTCCGCGACGGGGCGGGGCGTCGTTATAAGCACAAAGCTGATTCTCGCGGAGTCCGGCAGGACGCTTGACGGGATACGCGTCGCCATCCAGGGCAACGGCAACGTCGGCGGCAACGCCGCAAAGATTTTTCACCACAGGAACGCGCGCGTCGTCGCGATGAGCGACGTCTCGGGCGGCGTTTACCGCGAGGATGGTCTCGACGCGGACGCCATATGCGAGTACACGAAAAAGGGCGGTTTGCTTTGTGACTATAACGCGGACGGCGCGCGTCATATAACGAACGACGAGACGCTCACGTGCGAATGCGACGTACTCGTCCCGGCGGCGCTGGAGGATCAGATAGACGAGAATGTGGCAAGTCGTCTTCGTTGCGATTACGTCGTCGAAGCGGCGAACGGTCCGACGACGGCGGCGGCGGACGCCGTACTTGAGGAACGCGGCATCCTGGCGGCGCCGGATATTTTCGCAAACAGCGGCGGCGTCATAGTGTCGTATTTCGAGTGGGTGCAGAATATTCAGGAATTGACGTGGGCGCGCGAACGCGTGCATGAAATGCTGGAGGACATCATGTCAAAGGCATACGCTGAAATAAAGCGCGTGCAGGCCGAGAAGGCGTGTTCACTCCGCATGGCGGCGTATATCCTGGCGCTCAGGCGTCTGATACACGCCGAGGAGATAAAGGGGATTTTTCCATAGTATGGTTCGGGTGTCAAAAATCTCCTTCTGCGTGAAGCGCCGTGATTTCGGGCGGGAAATGTTCCGGGCGTTTTATTCGCGGGGAATTGAGACTTTTTGAGCGGATTGATATGAGGAGGCGAGGCGTTTTGGAGATAAAGCTGGATGAAATCGATCGCAGAATCGTGGAGCTTCTCACTGAGAACGCGCGGATATCGTACAAGGAGATTGCGGGACATGTGTTCCTGTCCTCGACCGCCGTCTCCGCCAGGGTTGAAAATCTTGAAAAATCCGGCGTCATATCCGGATATCACGCGGAAATAAATCCGCTCGCGCTTGGTTTCTACACAAAAGCGTTTATCAATGTCGAGATTGAGCCCGCGCAGAAACAGGAGTTCTACCCGTACATCGCGGGCGTCGCGGGCGTCGTGGAGTGTAACTGCGTCACGGGTGAATATTCCATGCTGATAGAGGTGATCTTCAGAACGCCGATGGAGCTTGACGCTTTCATCGGCGAGTTGCAGAGATTTGGCAAGACTAAAACCCTCATAGTTTTTTCGACTTCTGTTGAGCACCGCAACACGTTCTTCACAGGCGACACGAATTCTAACACGACCATCAAAAAACCTATTGACAACCGGCGCGGCGTGTTGTAATACTGTGTGTGGAAGGCGGAGCCGAAACGGTTCGCCCCGGTGCTGGGGGAATCATTTCGTTTGTGATGGCCGGGGCCGTGACAAACGAAATGATTTTGCTTGTTGGCATCGCGTATTATCCTTGTTATAATAGGAGGGAAGCGCCGGCGTTTTACCCCGCATGGCGGGTTTGGGAAGGCGTCCCGCGCGTTTTATTTCATCTGCCGAATTTGCCGAAAAGAACTCGCGGCCCGCGGCCGGCGGAGGTTTCCGGAGGGCGTCCATGAGATTTATCCACCTTGCCGATCTGCATATCGGCAAGAGCGTGAACGGATTTTCGATGCTCGAGGAGCAGCGAAACGCCTTCCGACAAATATTGGAGTATATAAGGACGGAGCGCCCTGCGGCAGTCGTCATAGCGGGCGACGTGTACGACCGCGCCTCGCCCGGCGTGGAGGCCGTGCGCCTGTTTGACGATTTTCTCACAGAGCTTGCCGGAGAAAACACCGCAGTACTGCTCATTTCCGGCAACCACGACTCGCCGGAACGGCTTGGCTACGCCGGCCGCTTGCTCGCGGACAGGCGGCTCTATCTCTGCGGCTCGTTCGACGGCGCGCTTCGCGACGTCGCGCTGGACGACGAATTCGGGAGAGTGCATTTCCGGCTGCTGCCGTTTATCAAGCCGTCGATCCTGCGCGGGAAGACGGTCAGCGGTGAGGCTTCGGATGAGAGCGGACGCGAGATTGAGAGTTACGGCGACGCGCTCGAAGCGGCGCTCGCGGCGTCCGATATCGACTGCGCGGCACGGAATGTCCTCGTGTCGCACCAGTTTTACACGAGGGCGGGGATCGAACCCGTGCGCTCCGAATCGGAGATGAATCCCGTGGGCGGACTCGACGCCGTGGACGCGGGACTCATTGAGAAGTTCGACTACGCCGCGCTCGGGCATCTCCACGGCGCGCAATCTGTCGGCGCGGAGCATATACGTTACGCCGGATCGCCCGTCAAATACTCGTTCTCCGAATGGCGTCAGAAGAAATCCGTGACGCTCGTCGAACTGAGGGAGAAAGGGAATATCACGATTACGGCGCTCCCGCTAGTCCCGCTTCGCGATATGCGCGAAATCAGGGGAGAACTGGAGGAACTGCTCGGCAGTGATAAATTCACCGACGCGGGCGCGACGGCGCGCGCGGGGCGCGACGACTATTTGCGCGTTATACTGACGGACGAAGATGAGATCATCGACCCGATGGGCAAGCTGCGGAGCGTCTATCCGAACGTGATGGCGCTCGACTTCGAGAACTCGCGCACGAGGGCGGATATGTTGAACATTTTACCCGACGCCGGCGCGGCGGAAACGCTCTCGCCTTACGAGCTTTTCGGTGAATTTTTCCTCGATACGCAGGGCGCCGCAATGAGCGCGGAGCAGGCCAAAATCGTCAGAGAGCTTCTTGAAACGGAGGATGAAGGGTGAAGCCGCTGAAGCTGACTATGAGCGCGTTCGGATCCTACGCCGAAACGCAGACCATAGATTTTACCGAACTTGGCCATAGTGGGCTGTACCTCATCACGGGCGAGACGGGCGCCGGCAAGACGACGATATTCGACGCGATCTCGTTTGCCCTGTTCGGCAGGGCGAGTGGTTCGGGGCGCGACGAGTACCAGATGCTGCGCTCGGACTTCGCCGACGTCAAGGCAAAAACATATGTGGAGCTCGAATTTCTCTGCGGCGACAACCTCTGCCGCATAAAAAGGGCGATCAGAAAAACGGGGCAGGACGCGGAACTGCGGCTCCCGGACGGCGCCGTATACAGCGGCGACCGCAATATCAAGCCTAAAATCACCGAGATTGTCGGACTTGACCGCGACCAGTTCGCGCAAATTGTGATGATAGCGCAGAACGACTTCCTCCGCTTCCTGCAAAGCGGCACGGAGGAGCGGGTGAAGATTCTGCGGCGTATATTCGGTACGGAGGCGCTAAAGCAATTCCAGGAACGGCTGAAAGTCCGCGTCAAGCGGGAGAGCGAGGAGCGCGACATTATAGTGCGCGACTTTTCGCGGTACAATGTAGACGTCTACAGGCGCGAAGAACAGTTTTCCGAGTGGGACGCGCAGATCAAGGCCGATAAAGCGGAACTTGCGGATGCGGACAAAAGGCTGGGGGAATACGACAAGAAAAAGCAGGAGCTCGCCGCGCGGCTCGCTGTCTCGACGGAGATCGGACGAAAGTTTGCGGATTTGGAGAAGTTTCGCGCCGGGCTGAATGAGCACGGAGCAAAAGCGGACGAAATGGCGGCGCTCAAAGCGCGCGCCGCGCGCGGGGAGACGGCGCTTCGGAGGGTTAAGCCTCTCGCCGACGCCTGCGCGAGAGCGTCGGCCGATCGAAGGGCCGCCGCCGAAAACCTTGCGGACGCAAAGCGCCGGGCGCTCGCGGCGGCGGCCGAGGCGGAAGCGGCGGCAAGCGTCGTCGCGGGACTGTCTCAGCTTGACGAGGCGCAGCGGGCGTACGATCAGCTTGTGAAGGCGTGGGAACGGTCTGCGGATAAGCTGAAAAAACTGCGGGTTCTTCAGACGGATCGACGGGGGATTGCGGACAAACAGGCCGAACTCTTAAGGCTGCAAGCGGAATATGAGAACCTCGCCGCCGAATACACCGCGATGAATCTCAGATACGACGCGGCGGACAGCGCGTTTCTCGCCGCGCAGGCGGGCATAATAGCGAGTAAACTCGCGCCGGGTAAGCCATGTCCCGTCTGCGGCGCCACAGAACACCCGGCGCCCGCCGAGCTAAGCGGCGGCGAGGTATCGGAGGAGACGCGGAAGAAAGCCAAAAAAGCGGCAGATGCGGCCCGCGACAGGCGCGACGCGAAATCAAGCGAGTGCGGCAGTCTCAAGACAAGTATCGCCACGCTAAAGGAACGCTTTTTCAGCGACATCTCGGAGTATTTTCCCGAACGGGATCGAAAAACTTCGGCGGCGGCGCTGTCGGAGCTTTTGGATAAAACGAAATTTGAAAACGCGGAGCTTACAGCCCGCAAGGCCGAGGGAAAAAAGTCGCTTGACGAGTTGTCCGCAAATTGGGACGATGCCTCCGCGCGAAAAGCAAAGGCCGAATCGGGGCGCGCGGCGGCGGTCACGCTGGTCAATGAGAGAACGGCAAACGAGCGAAGACAGTCGGAGCTCGGCGCTCAGGCGCAGTCAAATTACGAAAAAGCCCTGTCGGAGTGCGGCTTTGGTTCCTCGGCGGATTTCGCCGCCGCGCTCATTACGGAAAATGAACTCGCGGCTTGGAGTAAGCTCTTGTCGGACTATGAGAAAGAGGGCGAACAGCTCTCGCGCGATATCGTGAGACTTGAGGAGGAGACGGCCGGCAGGGAGATGCCCGACTTGGAGCGGCTGACCGCCGAATCCGAGATCGCCGACAGCGAGGCAAAGGCGCTGACGGAGAGACGCGACGGGATAAAAAGCCGCCTGGACAAGACGTGGACGGCGCTTCGCGAGCTGCGCCGCGCCGCGGCCGGCTTTGAACGGGTCGAAAAAGCTTACGCCGCCGTAAAGCAGCTGTCGGACACGGCAAACGGTAAGCTGGATTTTGAAACGTACGCGCAGACGGCGTACTTTGAGCGCGTGCTGAGGGCCGCCAATCTGCGTCTGAAGCTGATGAGTCAAAGCCGCTACACGCTGCTGCGCAAAGAGGACGGAGGCGACAGACGCTCAAAGACCGGCCTTGAGATCGAAGTTCTCGACAGTTACACGGGAAAAGCGCGTTCCGCGAACAGCCTGTCCGGAGGCGAATCGTTTATGGCCTCGCTGTCCCTCGCGCTCGGACTGTCAGACGTCGTTCAGCAGAACGCGGGGGGTGTGCGTCTCGACGCGATGTTCATCGACGAGGGCTTCGGCTCGCTCGACGCGGATGTGCTGGATCTGGCCGTCAGGACGCTCTCCGAGATGGCGGGCGCCGGGCGGATAATCGGCATCATCTCACACGTTGCGGAGTTGCGCGAGCGCATTGACAAGCAGATTCGCGTCGAGAAGACGACTGCGGGGAGCAAACTCAGCCTGGTGAGGTCAATATGAAAACTTTTTATACGGAGTCGCCGCTGTGGCACGAAAAAATCGGCGGCATACACGCGCTTTTGGAGCGCGTGAAGATAAGCGAGGAACGCTTCAGGGAGCAAAACGGCGACGTTTTGCGTCTGCGCAAGCTGAACCGCATTATGTCAATCCATGCCTCGACGGCGATAGAGGGCAACAGGCTCACGCTCGGACAGGTGACGGACGTAATCAACGGCGTTCCTGTTTGGGGCCCGCCAAAAGATATAAAGGAAGTGCAAAACGCTTGGCAGGCGTACAATGGGCTTGACGACTACGATCCGTGGAACATTGAAGACTTGCTGAAAGCGCACTCGCTTATGACAAGCGAGTTGATCGGCGAATCCGGCGAGTTTCGTTCCGTTGACGTCGCCGTCGTGCGAAGCGACGGCGCTGTCATGCATAGGGGCGCGGCTCCGTCAAGCGTGCCGTATCTCGTAGCGGAGTTGTTTGATTGGGGGCGCGAGAGCTTGACGCACTCGCTGATTAAAAGCTCCGCCGTTCACTTTATGCTTGAGCATATACATCCCTTCCGCGACGGCAACGGCAGAATCGGGCGGCTGTGGCAGACGCTCGTGCTGTCAAAGTGGAATTCGCTGTTCGCTTGGATGCCGGTTGAGACGCTCGTGCATTACAATCAAGCGTTGTACTACAAATCCTTACAGGAAAGCCACTCCGCGGAGGTTGACTGCCGTCCGTTTATAGACAGTATGCTCAATATGATTGAAAACTCAATGTACAAGTACATCGACGTGGCGACGGAAACGATCGCCGACACCGGTGACGGAATAAATGACGGAATAAATGTCGGTATAAGCGACGGTATAAACGAGCGGTTGCTTGACGCGGTACAGAAGTTTCCTACAATCACAGCAAAACAACTCGCCAAACGGTTTATATGCTCACAGCGCACTGTGGAGCGTCAAATTGCCTACCTCAAAGCCACAGGCAGACTGCTCCGTGTCGGCTCAAACAAGAGTGGGCATTGGGAGGTAATCGGCTGAGATGAGGTTCGGGTGTCAAAAGTGGGCCTGACGAAGGCCGTGTCTATTTTTTCGCCATAATGCGCACGTTCCGCGTTTTGTCTGTCCGCCCGGCAGGCAAAACGCGCTTTCAGGAATAATTTCGTTTGTGATGGCGAAGCCATCACAAACGAGTCACGGGAGCTTGGATCTCGCCGTGAGCGGCTCGCTGAGAGCATTTTCCGAGGAATAAATCCCCGGAAAATGCGAAATATTACAATTTTTGCATCGTCATATAGGGGCCCCCGCGAAGTCGAAGGACTTCACGCACTCCTGTGCAAAAATTCTTTTCGCCGTAGGCGAAAAGGACGGGAGAGCGAAAACCGCTGCAAACGAAAACATTCGTAACGACTCGGATTTGACGTCACTACTCACAATCGACAACGGGCATATACCAGCTTAAACTCCTATCGTATTTCGGGGGGAGATTTCTAAAAGAGGGGGAGGAGACTCCCCCTCTTTTAGCCGCCTTTTGGGTACTTAAGAAGCGCCGCATTTGAGCGCAAATGCTACGCCTTCGGCGTAGGCGCTTCTTCAAAGGGGGACCAGTTCCCCTTTGAGTATCCCCCTGCTCTCCGAGGGGGATGGACGGGGGTTACGGCGCACGGCGTAATGACCCGGATTTGACGTCACTACTCACAATCGACAACGGGCACATACCAGCTTAAACTCCTATCGTATTTCGGGGGGAGATTTCTAAAAGAGGGGGAGGAGACTCCCCCTCTATTAGCCGCCTTTTGGGTACTTTTCGGCGGGCCGAAAAGTACCCCGCCGGAGGCATGACCAAGTAGCGGATTTTGCCATGCCTCCGGGCTGAACGCTGTTGCAAAACCTATACATTTTTAACCAGGGGTATTGACAAGTACGGCAAAATGTGTAAAAATGAGACAAATGCAGTCGGAGTCTGGATGTTATTTTGCGTTAACCCACTTTT
>JAITKI010000098.1 GCA_031278515.1 Oscillospiraceae bacterium
ACCCAGTACGGCTCCGCGAGCTTGTCCCGGAACATCGGCGCCAGTTCCGTAATCACTATCCCCGGCTCGCGCGCCGTCACGCGTCCGCGCCCGCGCCGCGTGACGGCGTAATGCGACAGGCGCGAGGTGTTCGTGCCCTCCAGCAGGTCGGATATGTCCACGCCGAAAAGCAGCGCGCATTTGTGGATGAACGAGAACGGCAGATCCTCGGCGCCGGACTCGTAGAGACGGTAGATATCCGGTCTGAAGCCAGTCTTCTCCGCCGCGTACTCCTGCGTGAAGCCCTCGATCTCGCGCAACTCGCGAATACGCGCCGCCACGTCTATCAGCATGGATTTTGTGTTGTCTGCTTGATTCATTTTCTTTCCCTGTCCCCTTCGTTTTCAAATTGCGGGTTCATCCGCGACCTTGCTTTTTCGCGGAGAACTCAAAAAAAGCCCGTCTCAAAGGGAGTAACCCTTTTGAGACGGGCTTTTTAACAAAACACCCGCGGTACCACTCAAATTGCGCGCGACGCGCGCCCCTCGCCGGACTCCGCCAAGTCCTCGGCCCTAACGCGGCCACACGGGAAACGCCTACTGACGCGGGCGCTCCCGCGCGTTCGGGCTCCGGCTCGGAAGTGATAGGCGCCATCGGCAGTCTCCCCGCCGGCTCGCACCAACCGCCGGCTCTCTGGAGGGCAAAACCGCCCCGCCGTCTTCGTCATCGCCTTTTGTATGTGAATTGGGCCTATCCTACCACACCACAGCGGGCTTGTCAACAGGCGCCCTCTGCGAATAATTTCGTTTGTCACGGCCGGGGCCGTAACAAACGAGTAATGAGGGTTGGATCTCGCCGTGCGCGGCTCGCAAAGAGCATTTTCCGAGGAATAAATCCTCGGAAAATGCGAAATGTGACAATTTTTGCTCCGTCGCACGGGACGCACTCCTCCGCAAAAATTCTTTTCGCCTACGCCGAAAAGGACGAAGGGCGAAAATCGCCACAAACGAAATGTTTCGGTTCGCGCGGCGCTTTACATTCCCTCCGTATCTGTGGTAAAATGCCCGCAAGCAAATATACCATGAAAGTGACGGAGGGACATAAATTTGAGATTTATCGACGCAGCAAACGAAGACGCGGCCGTAGCGCGGAGCCGCAATTACCCGTGGGAGACTCCTCCCCCGCCGATACCGGAGGAAAAGATCGCCGAGACCGTGGAGACTGATGTCGTGATAATAGGCGGCGGGATCTCCGGACTCGCCGCAAGCGCGCGCCTGACTCAGCTCGGCATAAAGACAATCGTCCTCGAAAAGAGCCGCGGTCTCGTAGCCCACGGAGCGCACGTCGCGTCCGTAGGCTCGGAGATTCAGCGCGAAAACGGCGTACATATCGACAAGGCCCAGTTCGCGCGCGACTGGATGCGCATCAGCGGCAGCCGCGTTAATGAGGACTTGCTCTGGCTCTACGTAAACCGCAGTGAAGAGGCGTTTCAGTGGCTGCTGGACATGGGCGGCGACAACGTGCGCCCTATCCTCTTCGGCGGCAATTACCGGGGACCCGACTTCACGGAGTACGCCGGGACGCACGTCGTGCAGAACACCGAAAACAGCAAGTACCGCATGTTCGGCGCGCTGCTCGTGTGCGAGATTCTCGACGACGTCACGGTATCCGGCGGTGGAATCATATTGCGGGAGACGCGCGCCGAACAGCTTGAGAAGCGCGGCGGCCGCGTCACGTCGGTCATAGCCGCGTGCGCGGACGGCAAATACCGCCGTTACACCGGAACACGCGGCGTCGTACTCGCTACGGGCGACATAGGCGCGGATCGCGACATGCTGGAGCACTTCGCGCCCATCGGTCTTATACCCAAGCATAACGGCTATTACCCGCCCGGACTGAACACCGGCGACGGCCATAAAATGGGGTATTGGGCGGGCGGCGCTTTTGAGCCGGCGCCGTGGGCCGTATCCCTCCATCTCATAGCGTATGCCATGTACTGCTTCTTTTTTCTTCACGTCAATAAGCAGGGCGACCGGTACATGAATGAGGACACGTGGGTTCAGGCAAAATCCATACGCACGCTGATGCAGCCCGACGGCTCGTGGGCGTTTTCCGTGTTCGACTCCAAGTGGTATGACGAGGTCGCCCTCCGCGCGCCGATCTCGGGCGGTCAGTTTACCGACTCGCTCATGGCCGTATACGGCCGCCCCTGGGAGGAGGACGGGGAGTCGGTCAAAAAGGGCATAGAGCATTACCTGGAAAAAGGGTTATGCGTACAAGCCGACACCATTGAGGAACTCGCCCGCAAGATGGACGTGCCGGAGAAAAATCTGGCGGCCTCCGTCAACCGCTACAACATGATGTTCCGCCAAGGCCGCGACGACGACTACGGCAAGCGCCCCGCGCTCTTGACGAGCATAGACAGTCCTCCGTACTACGCGCTCAAGTGGGGTCCCTCGCTGCTCAACGTATTCGGCGGCTTCCTCACAGATACAAAACTGCGCGTTCTCGATAAGGAACACAAGCCCGTCCCCGGCCTGTACGCCACCGGCATGATAGCCGGGGGGCTGTACGGCGTCGATTATCCGTTGCTCTTCAACGGCAACAGCAACGGGCGCTGTCTCACTTGGGGACTGCTGCTGGCGGAAACAATCTCAGGAGGGGGATAGGCGCGCAAATGCTCATCAAAACGCTGGCTGTCGGACAGCTCGAGACGAACTGCTACGTCGTCTCCGACGACAAAACACTCATGTGCGCCGTTATCGACCCCGGCGCGGAATCGGGCGTCATACTCGACTATATAGAGTCGAACAAACTGAAAGTCGGAGCGATTTTTCTGACGCACGGCCACTTTGACCACCATATGGCGCTTTCCGCGGTCGCGGACGCCACTGGCGCCCCCGTATATATACACAAGCGCGACACGTACTCCGGCGGCAAACCCGAAGATCACAAACTCCGCGATACGGGCGAGCTCCGCGGATACGCCGACGGCGACGCGATAACCGTCGGCGGGCTCGTCTTTCACGTCATGGAGACGCCGGGTCATTCGATGGGTTCCGTCACGCTCCGCTGCGAGAGGGCTCTTTTCACCGGCGACACGCTTTTCCGCGACAGCTGCGGGCGCACAGATCTCGGCGGGGATATGGATACGCTGCTGGAGTCGCTGCGGCGCCTGTCGTCGCTTGAGGGCGACTATGAGGTCTATCCCGGACACGCCGAGACATCCACGCTCGACAGGGAGCGGCGTTTCAACTACTACGTCAGGTGCGCAAACGGCGACTACCCCGCCGGATGAAGCTGTGCCTTCGCGGCCACGACTACAAGTACGCCGTCGAGCAGATCATGCTCGCCATGTTTCCCGGCGAGCTGCCCGACTACTCGCGGGACGGCGCCGGCGGAGGGTTGCGCGCCTGCGTGCGGCTCGGGTACGGCGCGGTGTACGCGACGGCCTCCGTGTCTATCACGGGCGGCGGCGATGTCGGGCGGGGGTACGCGCGCGTCAGGCGCGCGGCGCTCACGGACGCGCTTGAACGCGACAGGCTGCTGCAATCGGCCGTGAAGCGCGCGTTTTATAAAGCGGCGGTCGCCGTCTCCGGGACGCGGCCCGTTTGGGGTTCCGTCACGGGTATCCGCCCGGCCGGAGTGGCCGCCGGCTTGATAAAGCGCGGCGCCACTGAGCGCGGCGCGGTGCGCGCGCTGCGCCGGACGTATCACGTCGCGCCGGAGCGCGCGGCGCTGTGCGTGGACGCGGCGCGTCAGGCGGCGGAAGTCGAGTCCGGACTGCCGGACCGCGCCGCCATGCTGTACGTGGGCATACCGTTTTGTCCGTCGCGGTGCGCGTATTGCAGCTTTGTCAGTCACAGCGTGGAGAAGTCGGGCGCGCTCATAGCCCCGTTTCTGGGCGCGCTGCGGGCGGAGCTCGGCGCCGTCGCCGGACTCGCGCGCTCTCTCGGTCTGTCAATATTCGCCGTCTACGTCGGCGGCGGCACTCCTACAATACTGACGGCGTCGCAGCTTGACGGACTGCTCGGAGACGTGTCCGCGCTGTTTTCCCTTGCGGACGCGCGCGAGTTCACCGTCGAGGCCGGCAGACCGGATACAATCACGCGTGAGAAACTGAACGTCATGCGGTCGCGCGGCGTGACGCGAATCAGCGTAAATCCGCAGTCGATGTCGGACGCCGTCCTGGACGCTATAGGTCGCCGCCACACCGCGCGGGACGCCGTCCGCGCGGTTGAGGACGCCAGAACGGCGGGCTTTGACGACGTGAACATGGACGTCATCGCCGGACTCCCGTCCGATACCGCGTCCGGTTTCGCCGCGACGATGGACAGCGTACTCGCTCTCCGCCCGGAAAACGTGACGGTACACACGCTGTCGCTCAAAAAGGGTTCGCGCATAACGCTCGACAGCGTTCCCGTGCCGGACGGCGGCGCCGTTTCCGTCATGCTGGAGTGTGCCGCGTCAAGGCTGCGGGCCGCCGGCTACTTCCCGTACTATCTCTACCGACAGAAGTTCACGTCCGGCGGTTTTGAGAACGTCGGCTGGAGCCTGCCCGGACACGCCGGTGTATATAACGTGTGCATGATGGAGGAACTGCGAACCGTGTTGGCGTGCGGCGGCGGAGGCGTGACGAAGCTCGTCGACCGCGCGTCGGGGCGCATCAAACGCGTGTTCAACCCGAAATACCCATATGAGTACGTGGAGCGCATAGAATCAATTATCGGCAGGAAAACTGAAATTGAGGTGTTTTTTCGTGGCATATAATTTATCGGTTATAAACAGGAACGCCAGAGAGGATCCGGAGGCGTTCGCGCGCGAGTGCGAGAGCGAATACCACAGCAGGCTGGAAATGGCGGTGGGGATGATACGCAAAAATATATCCCGCAGTCCGATAGTGCTGCTGTCCGGCCCGTCCGGCTCAGGCAAGACGACTACGGCGAAGCGTATCAGCGACGAGCTCGGGCGCTCCGGAATAATGGCGCACACGGTGTCGCTCGACAACTATTTCCGCAGCGTGAGTCCGGATTCGACGCCCCGCACGCCGACGGGCGAATACGACTTTGAGTCGCCGCTCTGTCTCGACATGGAACTGATAAACGCGCACTTTGCGGCGCTCGCGCGCGGAGAGGAGATACTGATACCTCATTTCAGGTTTTCCACACAGTCGCGCAGCAAGAGCAAATTCACCGCGATGCGGCTGATGGGCAGCGAGATCGCCATCTTCGAGGGCATACACGCGCTCAACGACATCATCACGAGAGTACACCCCGACGCTTTCAGACTGTACATAAGCGCGCGCTCCGACGTAGCCGACGACAGCGGGAGAACGCGCTTCAAGGGTACGTGGATACGTCTGATACGCCGCGTCGTGCGCGACTCGTTCTTCCGTGGTACAAGCGCGCAAGGGACGCTGCGTATGTGGGCGAACGTGCGGCGCGGCGAGAAACTGCACATCTCCCCGTTCAAAAACAGCGCGCACTGTCTGTTGGACACATCCATGCAGTACGAAATATCGGCGCTGAAACGGTACGCCTCGGAGGCGTTCGGCGACATACCGGGCGGCGCGGGGAGGTTTGACGAACTCCGCCTGATACTGCCGGCGCTCGAGCTGTTTGAGGACATATCGCCCGAACTGATACCGCCGGACTCCATATTGCGCGAGTTCATAGGCGGCGGCAAGTACACGTATTAATATATTTTGCCGTCCGCGGACAGCTTGCCCTTTGGCGTGTTCGCATAGGCCAAAATTTTTCTACATAAGCAGGTCGAAAAATCATTTCAATCACCGCCTCGCTGATAAAATACCGCAATTCAGCGGCAAAATCAACAGTTTTGCGGATAGAATCATTTCGTTTGTGATGGCTTCGCCATCACAAACGAGTCACGGGAGATTGGATCTCGCCGTGCGCGGCTCGCAAAGAGCGTTTTCCGGGGAATAAATCCCCGGAAAACGCGAAATATAACAATTTTTGCTCTGTCACACGGGACGCACTCCTGTGCAAAAATTCTTTTCGCCGCAGGCGAAAAGGATGAAGGGGCGAAAACCATCACAAACGAAATGATTCGGATAGAACCGTCGACTGTACGGTACCGGGGCATAATTTTGCAGAAAAATTTTCAGCGACACGCAACAATTTGGGCCAAAAAAGGGATATATAGGCAGAGGTCAAAAACGAGACCTCTAATCTTGAAAAGGAGGCCGGGCTCCATGACCGGACAAAAGACGGCGCTCTTCCGCAAAGCGGCGATACGGTATGCGGCTACTGCGGATTCGAGCGCCTTGTGGTAGCGTATAGGCCGGTGTCATATCACCGCAGCGGAGGACATTGATGATTCGGGCGTTAATGGAGGCAACCGGATCCCGCGCCTCCGCGCGATTATGAAAAACCGATATGAACTATTGTGAAAGTAATGAATCCCTTGATTACTCTATTGAGTTTGAGGATTCACTTCTTGACGAAGCTGTTCTAGTGGGCTCCGCAGATTCCGTTTCCAGCGGTCGGCGTACAACGACAACTGTCTACACATTGCCCGATGGGACGTCTGTGACTGAGGTTTTCGAACGCAGCGCAGGTTTATTGCGCTCGGCAAATGGAACCGACAGCGCCACCAGGACTCGCACAATATCCGATTGGGGATCAATTACCGTTAGCGCAAGTTTCCATTGGTGGACTGACACATCAGGTATTCTCCCAATTGCATATGTTCAATGCACAGCGGTTAGTGCAAGCAAGAATATCAGCTCACAGGCGGTAATGTCAACTTGGGATGTTGAAAGAACACCTAACGCTGTATCAATAGGTAAAGCGTCTGGTTGGGTTGATTACTATATGTATAATTCCCAAATACCGGTACAATATCGAGCGGGAACAGTGAAAATCAGTTGTACAGATAGCGGAACGATATCGGATAATGCTTAAAAATGAAGATGAATCGCCGTGTTCGCTTCGCATGTACGAATAAGCGAATAAACACCTCGTGTTCGCAACAAAAACTATATGAATGGAGATTCAAAATGAAAAGACGCGTTTTTAGTTTGATGCTCAGCTGCGTTCTCGTGCTCTCTTGTGGCGTAGGTGTGCTGGCGGCCGGTTATTCTTCCGGGAAGAGCGAAGTTGTTGCTGATATAGGAATTTCTGAGTCAGCTTCTGAAATTCGCGAAGTATATGTCGATAATCGTGGTATTATTAAGTCAGACCAGGGGGTTGCTGAAACAGACGGTAACTATCGCGAAGTATACATCAAAGTGCCTGTCGATACAGATTCGCCGGTGAAAATTTATGACGGTGATTTATATTTGGGAACCGTTGATTTCTCCGGAGCAAGAGTCAATGCTTCAACCGATGTCGGTGCTACTTGGGTCATTGACTGGACAATATCCGGAGGCGTCGCCACACACGGAACAGTAAACCACACAATCGCAGATAATGAGGTAAGTTGGGAGTTAACCAGCTCGCGGTCAACTCCGACAGATGTTGGGATTTATAATATATCAAATTCGACCTATTACTGGCTCGAATGGTATAGCGCATCTACCACTTTCAGCGACACGGTGATATGTAATTTCAGCCCGGCTTGGACTGTCAACTTCGCTATCAGAAACAATGGGATATATTCAGCAACGTATGTCGGGTCTTACTCAGTAGTTTAGTGGTGAAACTGTTTACCGTGTAGGTTAAGTCTGCCGGGAAAGCTGTATAGGCCGGAATCGACAAGGCAAAACGGACGCGTGACCCACTCCCGGACGTTTGCGCGCTTTCGATGGGAAAGTCATACAATTAATTTTATGAACAGAAAAATAAACGGCCTCGCGGCAAGCGGCGAGGTGTCCCCCGCGAGGCCGTGTGATGCGGGTGTGTCCGTGACGATGCGCTCGGAGCGCTTTGATTCCCCGTGGGCGGCGGCGTACAGTCGCGCGGGTTCGGCGGCCGTGAAGGCATCAGGATTGAACGCTGTCCGCACCGAGCACGTGCTCGGTGCGGACAAATTTTTTGCACAGGAGCGCGTCTCGTCCTCACGGACTGCGCTAAGCAAGTTTCCGGCTAAAGCCGGGAACCTGCTCGCTACGCCGTTCGTCCTCTCCCCACGAAGTCCTTTGACTTCGCGGGGACCCCTATCTGACGATGCAAAAATTGTAATATTTCGCGTTTTCCGGGGATTTATTCCCCGGAAAATGCTCTTTGCGAGCTGCGTACGGCGAGATCCAAGCTCCCGTGACTCGTTTGTGATGGCTTCGCCATCACAAACGAAATGATTCGGGGCGACAAAAAGCTTGCAATAGACGGCGAAAAATGGTAGAATTACAGCACAATCTGCATAACACGGAAATGGTGAGAGATGTCATTTCAAGGGAGATATGGTGTGGGACCACTCAGTGATAACGAAAAAGAACGCATAGCGTTCTTCACAGGTTTGACAGAGGCAAACTACACCAAGTTGATTAAGTTCGCGGAGTCAAAAATTTCCAACCGCGTTGACGCAGAGGACATTGCGCAGGAAACGCTCTATATCGCGTGGCGTAAGATAGACGTGTTAATGAAGTCGCCGAATCCCGAGGGCTGGCTTGTGAATACTCTTAAGTATCGCATCTTGAAATACATTGAGGGGGAGGGAGAGCGAGCCAAATTAATCGGCGCGTTAATGGCTGTGCAGTCGGAAGGTTATGAACCCACGCTAATCAGTGATGTGCAATCTTTGCTGTCGCGCCTCTCCGACGACGAGATACATATCGTCCGGCTCAAAGAACAAGGGTACACACATCACGAGATAGCAGACATGCTGGGCGTCCCCTACGGAACTATAGCTTCAAAAGCGTTTCGTATAAAGGGGAAGATCGAAAAGCAGCTTGGAGAAGAAAATTAAATTTTTTCGGCGACGCGCAACAATTTGGGCAAAAAAAGGGATATACCTAATGAAGGGGGGGCAATCCTGTGTCAAACGAGCTTACGAATGCCGAGCTTGAAGCGAAATCGCTTGATGAGCTTCAGGATATGCTGGCCGACAGTAAAATATTTTCGCTCGATGACGAAACCGGCAACAACTATATTCTCAGAATCGCGGAGGTGATGGAAAGAAAAGAAAACAAACCTGCGGAGCAGATAGAGTCTGAGAGGGTGGCATTCTGGACAAAGTTCATCAAACGTTATGGCGATGACGTTCCGATTCAGCTTGACGACGTTATCGGTAAGTCCGGTAGTTCCTCAATCGTCACAGAATCCCCGAAAAGAGCAACGGTGTATTTCGTTTCCACAATATGGAAAATTTTGCGTCGCGGTCTCACCACAGCAGCCATTGTTGCGATAATACTTGTGATTAGCGGAGTTGCAGCCGTGTACGCGTTCAACTTCAACATATTGCGCGTCATCAACAGCTTTACGGAAAACATATTCCGAAAAGACTTCGTTTCGTCGGAGACTGCGCCTACTGTTGAGGAACCGGGCCAAAATGTTTCAGAGGGATACGAAGACAGTCTCGTTCTTCAGGCAATACTGGACAAAAACGGAATCACATCGCCAAAGGCGCCGGCATTCCTGCCGACCGGGTTTGACTTGGTTTCAGCCGAACCGAAAGAATTTCCTGACAGAGATAGGATTGTCGCCATCTACAAGAACGGAGAGCGGAGCATCATTCTGACAATTATCGCGTTCTCGCAAATCCCATCGGAACACTCCCGCAAAATCGAAAAAGACAACAGCAATATTGAAATTTACCGGCATAACGGCATAGACCATTATATTTTCGCCAATATGGAGCAATCGGTAGCGACATGGATTGACGGCATGAGCGACTGCGACATCCAAGGCGACATCTCCGTAGACGAGATGAAAAAAATTATTGATTCAATGTGTTTGGAGGAATAGACCGGATGAAAAAACGTACTTTGAGTATTGTTGCGACGACACTTATCTTAGCATTTGCACTCTCCATCTCCGCTTCGGCATCACTGCTGAGGGCGAGCCTGTACCTTTCGAGTTACTCCGCTTGGGCAACCAAGTACAGCAACGGAAGCATAGCATTTAGTTTTGATGTTATAGCAACCGACATCTCCGACAGCGTTGGCGCGACGCAGGTTCAAATCCAACGCAGATCCAGTTCTTCGGCTTCATGGTCAACTGTTCAGACATATACCAGCGCGACGCGGGCTTCCCTGCTTGGCAGCAACTGCGCGTCTCACGGTGACACAATTAACTATACCGGCACATCCGGATATCAATACCGTTCCGTGGTGACGTGTTACGCGGCTAATAATGGTGGCTCAGACAGCCGGACCGCGACATCGAATGTTGTGACGGCTTAGTTTTCTCCGGTACAGAAAACCCGCAATGCCTTCCGGTATGCGGGTTTTTTGTGGAGCTCTTAACCAGATTCGAACTGGTGACCTCGTCCTTACCAAGGACGCGCTCTGCCGACTGAGCTATAAGAGCATATTCGGTTGTCCCGGTTAAAACTCCGCCCGCCCCCGCCGGACGCCGAACCGCGCAAAAACGCCGGTCGCCCGCCGTGACCCCGGCGGCTCCGCGTCTGTGTCAGCGGCGGCCGCTGAGGTCGCGTACCTGGTGCCGGTGACCGGGTTCGAACCGGTACGGGATATTATCCCACGGGATTTTAAGTCCCGGGCGTCTGCCTGTTCCGCCACACCGGCGCGTTCCCGGTACGATACGCTCCCGCCGCCGCCGCCAAAGCTCCGCAGTACCCCGGAGCCCCGGCGGCAAAATTCCGGCGCCGGCTCACACGGCGGGTTTTGCGGTCTGACAAAGCGCGGCAAACGCGTCCGGCTCATGTATCGCTATCTCCGAGAGCATTTTGCGGTTGAGCGCAATGCCGGACGATTTCAGTCCGTACATAAACCTCGAATAGCTTGTACCATTGAGCTTACACGCCGCGCTGATTCTCGTGATCCACAGCCGACGATAATCCCTCTTTTTGCGCTTACGCCCCACGTAAGCGTATTTGAGAGATTTCATGACGGCCTGGTTGGCCATCTTGTAATGCTTGGATTTCGAACCCCAATACCCTTTCGCGAGCTTGAGGATTTTATTTCTTCTCTTGCGCGTGGTAAGCGCGCCCTTAATTCTCGCCATCGCTACGGCCTCCTTATTTGTATAAAATCATGCGCCTGACTGTCGCCACGTTTGTCACGTCGGCGTACGCCCCGTGCCGGAGCCTTCTCTTGCGCTTGGTGTTCTTCTTGTTGAGGATGTGGTTCTTATAAGCGTGCGCGCGCTTAACCTTACCCGTTTTTGTCAGCTTGAATCTCTTTTTCGCCCCGCTGTGCGTCTTGATTTTAGGCATGGCCTAATCTCCCCTTTCTGGTTTGTCGGGTTTCACCGTCCGGCGCCGTGAAGCCTATCATCCCCCGGTTTGTTCTTCGGTGAGAGAAACATCGACATGTGGCGGCCCTCGAGCTTCGGCGCCTTATCCACGGCGGCGATGTCGTCGCACTCCGCCGCGAATTTCTTGAGCAGATCCTCACCTATGTTCGTGTGCGCCATCTCTCTGCCGCGAAAACGGACGGTCACCTTGAGACGATCGCTTTCCTTGAGAAATTTCTGTCCGTTTTTCAGTTTGACGTTGAAATCGTTAATGCCGATACCGGGCGACATCCGTATCTCCTTGATCTCCACAATATGCTGATTGCGGCGGGCCTCTTTCTCTCTCTTTGTCTGCTCGAAGCGGTACTTGCCGTAATCCATGATTTTGCAGACAGGCGGTGTGGAGCCGGGCGCTATCTTTACGAGGTCGAGCTCGCGCTCAACTGCGATTTTCATTGCGTCCGCGGACGGCATTATACCAAGCTGCGCGCCGTCTTCCCCGATCAGGCGCACCTCTTTGTCGCGGATGGCCTCGTTTATTTGATAGGTCGCATTGCTGATTTCAAAACACCTCCGTAAAATAGAAACGGACGCCCGAAACGTCCGCACACAAACAGCGGCACGCGGTAAAACCCGAAATGCCGGTTGAGGTTGACCGCGGCGCGCTCTTAGCGGCCGGGTGAGAACGGATGCACCGAACTGCTTCACAGGCATACTACCACACGCGCCGCCGAGTTGTCAAGCATTTTTTTCGCGGAAATTTCGTTTGTGATGGCTCCGCCATCACAAACGAAATTTCCGCGAAATCAAAGCGCCTCTCCCGCCGCCTCGATAAACCGCTTCATCTTTTCAAAATCCTTGTACCCGTCCGTCTCCACGCCGCTGCTCACGTCAAGCGCGTAGGGGGAGACGGCGGCTATCGCCTCCGCCGCGTTTTCCGGCGCGAGCCCGCCCGCCAGGAAAAACGGCGCGGCGCAGGCGCCTATCTCCGACCAGTCGAAGCGCTCGCCCGCGCCGCCCGGAACGCCTCCCAAAAACGCGTCGAACAGCAGATAGTCGGCGACGCCCTCGTATTCGCTCCTGTCGGCGCGCGCGGGCAGCGCCTTGACGACGGGAGCGCCGAAGGCGGCTTTGAGTTTCGCTATGTACCGCGCGTCCTCGCCGCCGTGGAGCTGCGCGATGTCGATGACGCCGTCCGCGCGAGCAGTCCGGCGACGAAGTCCGCAGGCGCGTCGGTAAACACGCCCACGGCGGCGACGCGCGCGTCGAGGCGGGAGCGCAGCTCCGCCGCCCGTTTCGGGGCGACGCGGCGCGGGCTCCTGTCCGCGAACACGAAGCCGATGTAGTCCGGCAAGAGGATATTGGCGTGAATGTTTTCGTTTGTAGCGGTTTTCGCTCTCCCGTCCCTTAATACGCAAAAAAACGCGCCCCCACCCCCGCGAATCTGCGATTCGCCGGAGTGAGGGCGCGTTTACGGCGCCCGCGGCCGCATTCGGCCCGCCGTATGCGCGACTCAGCCCTTGACTAAGAAATCAGCGATCTCTTTTTCCAGGTGCTTGGTATCCACGCCATCCTCGATTACAAGCTTCAAGTCCGGCTCGATCGTGAACAGCATCAAGCCCAGCATGGATTTTGCGTCCGCGTAGCCGGATTTTCCGTGTACCCAGATGTCGTAGGGAAACTGCTGCGCGATGTTGTTCAGCTTCTGCGCCTGCTCGGATGATGATATCTTGATGTTATACGTCATTGTCCCTTACCTCCAAAACAAAATATGGACCCGGTTTGCGCTCCGGAAAATTTCGTCGATCTCGCAACCGCACGGCACAATGCTCCCTGCCATACGGATAGGACAAAGGTGTGGACGTGAACTCAGCGCCGGGCGGGAGTAACGCCCTAAAAACTGAATAAAGGGGGAAGGAGGGAGGGAGCGAGGCGGAATTGCCTGCACAAACCAAGAAGACCGACCGCGCGGCGCAAAAGGCCGCGCAGGAGGTCAAGCCCTCGGGTTATTAGTATCGGTCAGCTGAACACGTTACC
>JAITKI010000055.1 GCA_031278515.1 Oscillospiraceae bacterium
CAATCGACAACGGGCACTTACCAGCTTAAACTCCTATCGTATTTCGGGGGGAGATTTCTAAAAGAGGGGGAGGAGACTCCCCCTCTTTTAGCCGCCTTTTGGGTACTTTTCGGCGGGACGAAAAGTACCCCGTCGGAGACATGACCAGCCACAATTGTCTGCCATGCTCCCCTCGGGCGTATGCCCGACGCCGACAGCCACCAACAAATTATTCTCTCAGGATGTCGTGTACGGGGAAAGCGGCGGAACTTGGGTCTGACCGTCGAACAAAGCGTTGTATGTAAGGAAAGGAAACACCTCGCCATAGCGCGGATTCGGCGTTTCGTCCGGGAACGCCCTCAGGATGGCGTTTACGCGCGACTCAACGCCGTCCTTGAATTCCGAGTGCGTCAGTATATAGAGATCGCCGCGCAGGACGCCGCGCAGGACGCGTCTGCCCGCATCCTGCGCGGGCCGTATCAGCCCCTCCCAGTCCGGCATGGCGCCGCCGTCTTTCGGCGGAGGCGGAGGCGGAGTGGGCACGTCGCCGCCCGTAAGCCTGGCCGTGACCTCTGCGGAGGACGCGCCGAGATTGGTCTGATATCCCCCGGGGCAAAACACGCTGGCGCCGACGTTCGTACCCGCGAGATCCTCCGCCATCGTCTCCATCAGCCCGACGACCGCCGACTTTGTGAGGTTATACAGTCCGCATCCCGGTACGGGCAGCAGCGCGGCCTTGGAGGCGGTGCTGACGACATGTCCGCCCTCGCCGTGTCTCAATATGCGCGGCACGACGACCTGTATCCCGTTGAGCACGCCGGTCAGATTGACGCCCAGCGCCAGGTCGGTTTCCTTGAACGATACGTCCCAAAGCGGACCGACCGCGCAGCCTATGCCGGCGTTATTGACGAGCAGGTGAATGTTCCCGAAAGCCGCCTCCGCGGCGTCAGCCGCTCTGGCGTAGGCCGCGCGGTCGGTCACGTCAAGCGGCAGGCCGAGCGCCGCCTGACCGTTTTTCTCGAAAATCCGCAGCGCGTCGTCGATTGCGCTTTGGCGAATGTCGGCTATAACGACGTTCATGCCCTCTTCGGCGCACGCCTTGGCTATGCCAAAACCTATCCCGCTCGCGCCGCCGGTTATAAATGCGGTTTTACCGGAGAAATCCCTCATGTTAAGCTCCATTCCGCCGCCGCGTGGCGCCGAGCGGCGCGGCGGCACAGTATTTTGGTGTTTTTTGCCTTCCGTTCCGATTATACCACTCCGGCGCTCGCTTTTGCAAGGGCGTCCGCGCTTGAATCATTTCGTTTGTGATGGCTTCGACATCACAAACGAGTCACGGAACCTTAGTTCTCGCCGCGCGCGGCTCGCAGCGTCACTCCGGCGTCCGCGAGTCTGCGTATTTCGCGTACCGCGTCCTCTGTTATCACCTCGCCCGCCACAATGATCGGCCTTCCCGGAGGATACGCCCAGACGCTCTCCGCGGCGACGGCGCCCGCCGCGTACCCGAGAGCCGCCGCCCCGCCGCCGCTCTCTCCGCCGCCCGCGCCGCAGCGGAAACACGGCGCGGGCGGCGCTTGCGCCGCTCGCGGACACGCCGAGTCTATCGACAGCAGCGCGTCCGCGAGCGCGTCGAGATAACCCTCCCCGTCACAGACGGTCGCGACGGCGACTATGTAGTCGGCCGCCGCCATCTCCGTCTCTATCCGATATTCCGCGCGCAGCAGCCCGGCCAGCTCGGGACCCGTCAATCCGGCGCCGCGCGCGCTTATCACTATTTTTCCGGGATCGAGATCGTAAAATCCCGGGTGCGCCGCCGCCATATTCCCGCGCCGGATCGCGCGCAGCGCGCCAAGTTCCCCGACGCGCGCGTCAAACCGTCTCAGCCTGTCCTCAAACGCGTCGAACAGCCGCCTCCCCCGGGCGGCCAGAAGTCTGAGACAGCGGTCAATCGACGCCAGAAGCACATACGACGGGCTGCTCGTCTGGAATACCGAAAGCTCGCGGCGCATCGCGTCGTATCCGGCAAGCGGGTCTCGGACGAGCGCGAGCGCGCACTGCGTCAGCGCCGGCAGCGTCTTGTGCAGACTCACCACCGCCGCGTCCGCGCCCTCCCGCATCGCCTGCGCGGGGAAATAATCCGAAAACCCGAGATGCGCGCCGTGCGCCTCGTCTACGAGCAGCGGTATCGATCGGCCGCGCGCCGCCTCCGCTATGGCGGCCACGTCGCTGACGACGCCCTCGTATGTCGGCGAGGTTATTATGATGAGCGCGCAGCCGGGATTATCCGCAACGGCGCCGGCGACGCTCTCCGGGCTGACGGAGCACGTAATACCACTGACGCCGTCCGTCTCCGGCGTTATGTAAACGGGCTTGAGACCGCACAATTCCACGGCGGAGTACACCGACATGTGGCAGTTGCGAGCCATGATCACCGTATCCCCGCGCGATGTGAACGCGCGTACGGCGGCAAGCAGACCGCACGTGCTGCCGTTCACGAGAGGGAAAGCCCGTCCGCAGCCGTACAGCGCCGCCGCGAGATCAGCCGTATCCAGCAGAACACCGCGCATATCGTGTAAATTGTCAAAGCCGGGCAACTCCGTCACGTCGATATCGTACGGGAGTTCCGCGCCGAGCATACCGGAATTGCGCTTGTGTCCGGGTACGTGCATCGGTATCATCCCGCTTGCCGCGTACGCGCTCAGGCGCTCATAGAGCGCGTCCCCCGCGCCGCTTTCGTACATAAAATCACCCCTGCAATTAAGATAAATTAAAATAATTTCGTTTGTGAAGGCTTCGCCATCACAAACGAAATTATAAAATTAAAAAAGCACTTTATTTTCGATGAAAAACAACGTATACTATACGCTATTGACGGCGGCGCTGGCGCCGCCGTGAAAGGAGGACGCCTTATTGAGAGAAGTCACATGCGGTGAAATTGCGAACGCGGTGGAGCGCCTGTGCGTCGTGGCCGCCACGGTTCTGCCGCCCGCCTTGGGCATATTGCTCGAGTGCGCGTCCGAGACGGAATCGTCGCCCGCCGGGGCGTCCGCTCTGGGCGATGTCGTCGAGAATTTTAAGTTCGCCGCCGAGAACGGGCTTCCGATATGCCAGGACACCGGGATGGCCGTCGTGTTCGCCGACATCGGGCAGGACGTACATATAGCGGGCGGGCTCTTCGAGGACGCCGTCAACGAGGGCGTGAGGCGCGGGTATGAAAACGGTTTTCTGCGCAAATCGATAGTCGCCGACCCGCTCCGCCGCGTCAACACCGGCGACAACACGCCCGCCGTCGTCCACATCCGCCTGACAGCCGGAGAGAGCGTCCGTCTTTCCGTGGCGCCAAAGGGTTTCGGGAGCGAGAACATGAGCGCCATGCGGATGTTTCTCCCTACGGACGGTATGGACGACATCGAGGCGTTCATCGTCGAAACCGTGCGGATGGCCGACGCCAACCCGTGCCCGCCGACCGTACTCGGCGTCGGGCTTGGCGGTACCGTCGAGATGGCGGCGCTGCTGGCAAAACGCGCGCTGACGCGACCGGCTGACAGGCGCAACGGCGATCCGTTCTACGCGGAGGCCGAACGGCGCATCCTGAGAGCGCTCAACGCGCTCGGCGTCGGGCCGCAGGGCTTCGGGGGCGATTTCACATCCGTCGCCGTGAACATCGAGACGTACCCGACGCACATCGCCGGTCTGCCGTGCGTCGTCAACGTCGGTTGCCACGCGACCCGCCACGCGGAATGTGTGATTTAACGGGCGCGCCGCGTCCGCTTAAAATTTCAAACGGCAAATGAAAGGAATGAGCGCAAAATGAAGTTCACCATCACCGAGAAAAAAGTCCAGATATCCGATGATCTGCGCGGATACGCCGAGAAAAAAATAGGAAAACTCGACCGCTTTTTCAAAAAAGAGTCCGAGGCGTCAATCGTATTCACCGTGGAGCGCGGCCGCCATATCGCGGAGGTTACGCTGAAAAACAACGGCATCTACTACCGCGTCAGGGAGGCGACAAGCGACATGCACGCCACCGTTGATTCCGCCGTCGCCGCCATTGAGCGCCAGATTCGCAAGCACAAGACGCGTCTGGAAAAGCGCCTCCGCGCGGCCGCCCTGACCCGGGATGTCAGGCCGTCCGTGGACTTCACCCCGGAGGACGACGAGACGGAGTTCAAAATCGTGCGCACGAAGTCTTTCCCGCTCAAGCCCATGACTCCGGAGGAGGCCATCTTGCAGATGAATCTGCTCGAGCACGCGTTCTTTGTTTTCAAAAACCAAGACAGAGACGACGCGTTCAGCGTCGTATACAAGCGCCGCGACGGCGGATACGGGTTGATCGGCGACGAGACGGAAATCGTATAATCTCTCAAAAGAGTATGGACAAAATTCAAGACACATGATATAGTTACTCCGGCAGCGTCCCATACAATATGTTGTGTTTTGGAGGTACGGAATACTATGAACATTCGTGTTACGGGCGGAGAGTTGGCGCGCGGTGAGGCGGAGGCGTACATCGCGAGCGCCCGCAAAAAATACGCGGACAAGCATATCACGGGCATAGACATAAACCTCGACGGCGAGTACGCGGAGCTGACGTATCACTGGGCTACCGTCCCGTTCGAGCGCATCCGGCGCATCACAGGCTATCTCGTAGGTACGCTCGACCGGTTTAACGACGCCAAGCGCGCGGAGGAACGCGATCGGGTAAAGCACGGGAAGTGAGGACACGTCACAGTATACCACGAATCATTTCGTTTGTCACGGCCGGGGGCCGTAACAAACGAAAATACCACAGTCGTGGGCGCCTTGACAAATCGGGTGAAGATATATAGAATGACCATGTTTTCAGACTGTGAATACCGGTCTTGCGCGCCGCGGCCGCCGCGGGAGAATTTGCCTTTCCGGAGGGGAGCCGTATATGGCCGAAAGCGTCATACCTCTGCCGCCGGGGCGGCGAGTCGTCATCATTACGGGACATTACGGCAGCGGCAAGACGGAGTTTGCCGTGAGTCTCGCGCTCGCTCTCGCGGCGGTTGAGCGCGAGTTTCCGAGGCTGGCGCTGATCGATCTCGACATCGCGAACCCGTATTTTCGCTCGCGTGAGAGACGCGCGCTTCTGGAGGGTGCCGGCGTCTCGGTGTACGGGAGTCTGTACCGCGATGAGATAACGGCGGAGTTGCCGGCGCTCGGCGCCGCCGCGCGGGCGCCGCTCCAGGACGCCGGCTGTCTGACGCTCGTCGACGCGGGCGGCAACGACAGCGGCGCGCTCGTCTTAAATCAGTTCAGAAAAGATTTTCCGCCCGGCGCCACCGCCGTTTTGGCGGTCGTGAACGCCAGCAGACCGGAGACGGCTTCGGCGGAAGGCGCGGTGAGACATATCAGAGCCATTGAGTCCGTCACGGGTCTCAACGTCGAATATATCGTGAATAATTGCCATCTGCTGCGCGAGACGACAGTCGGGACGATCAGGCGCGGACACGAGTTGTGCGAACGCGTGTGCGAGGCGACGGGAAAGCTCTTGCTGTGCGACTGCTATCCGGCGCCCGTGGTCCGCGCGGGCGATGTCTCCGGCATCGGTGAGCGTGTGTTCCCGCTCGGTCTGTACATGCGCGAGACATGGCAATAAAACGCTTCGGCAGGCGTGACTTTGTCCCGCCCGGGGCGGGAGCGTTCGGGAGCGCGGAGAGCGGGGCGCGTTGACAGTTGAAATTCCCAATTCGTTATTTAAGGATGTGTACATTATGGCCGGCTTTATAGTGACGTTTGACGGCGAGGTGTGTAAAGGCTGCGAGCTGTGCGCCGCGTTCTGTCCAAAGGGGCTTATAGCCCCGAGCGACGTCATCAACAACAAGGGATATTCCCCCGCGTCCATATCGCGTCAGGAGGAGTGCGTCGGCTGTCAGTCGTGCGCTCTTGTCTGTCCGGACGGCGCCGTTGCGATATATAAGGAGGGGGCTTGACAGAGATGAGCGAAAAGGTACTGATGAAAGGCAACGAGGCGTTTGCCGAGGCCGCCATACGCGGTGGCTGCCGATTCTATTTCGGATATCCCATTACGCCGCAGAGCGAAATACCCGAGTACATGTCCCGCGAGCTTCCGGGGAGGGGCGGGACATTTTTGCAGGCGGAAAGCGAACTCGGGGCCATCAACATGGCCTACGGCGCCGGCGCCGCCGGAGGGAGCGTATTCATATCGTCGTCCTCCCCCGGCATAGCGCTGATGCAGGAGGGTATGAGTTTCCTGTGTTCGGCGGAGGTCCCGCTCGTCGCGCTCAACGTGTCGCGCTGCGGCCCCGGCATAGGCGGCATACAACCGGGCCAGGCGGACTACTTTCAGGTCACGCGCGGCGGCGGCAACGGAGACTACAGGATACCGGTATTCGCGCCCTCGGGTATACAGGAGGCCGTCGATCTCCTTTACGGCGCTCCGGAACTCGCCGACAAGTGGCGCAATCCCGTTATGATCTTCGCGGACGGCGTCCTGGGACAGATGATGGAACCCGTCACGCTGCCTGAGCAGCGTCCGTTTGCGGATCCGCGCGATATCCGAACGCGCAAGCCGTGGGCGATAACGGGATACGGAGACGACGACGCCCGCAAGAATGTCGTAAAGTCCCTGCGTATGCAGCCGGATGAACTTGAGATTCACGTCGAGACACTGTTTGAAAAGTACGCCCGCGCCGAGCGGGAACTCGTGTCGGCGGAGAGCGCCGGAGTCGAGGACGCCGACGCCGTAATCGTCGCTTTCGGGACGATGGCCCGCATAGCCAAAGAGGCCGTAGATATATTGTCCGGACGCGGCGTATCCGTCGGGCTCATACGCCCGATTTCGCTGTGGCCGTTCCCCTACGGCGAGTTTGATAAGATAGGACCGCGCGCCAAGGTCGTCATATCCGCCGAACTGTCGATGGGTCAGATGATAGAGGACGTGAGGATAGGCGTAGGGAAGCGCCTTCCCGTCAGGCTCATACACCGCACGGGCGGCATGATACCCTCGTCGCTCGAACTCGCCGACAGGGCGGAGGCGATATACAAGGAGGTGGCGGGACGATGAAGCCCGTATTCGCATATACAAAGGGCATGTGCAGAGTGGACACCAGTTACTGTCCGGGCTGTACTCACGGCATTGCGCACAGGCTCATAACGGAAACTCTCGACGAGATGGGCAGACTCGGCGACGCGATAGGCGTCGCGCCTATCGGGTGCAGCGTACAGGCGCACAAGTTTATGAACGTGGATATGTGCGAGTCGGCGCACGGACGCGCGCCCGCCGTCGCGTCCGGTATTCGCAGAGTGCATCCCGACAAAATGGTGTTTACATATCAGGGCGACGGCGATCTCGCGTCTATCGGGACGGCGGAGATAATCCACGCGGCGGCCAGAGGCGAAAAGATCACCACTTTCTTCATCAACAACTGTATATACGGCATGACGGGCGGGCAGATGGCCCCCACGACGCTCATCGGGCAGCGCTCCACTACGTCGCAGGACGGGCGCACCGTCGCTCAGGCGGGCAGCCCGATCCGCGTCAGCGAGCTGCTGTCAGCGCTTGACGGCGCCGTATACATCGAGCGGGTGGCGCTCGATTCCCCGGCGCACATACGCGCCGCGAAAAAGGCCGTGCGGCGCGCGTTGGAAATCCAGGAGCGGCGTCTTGGCTTTACGTTCGTCGAGTTTTTGTCTACCTGTCCCACAAACTGGGGACTGGCGCCCGCCGACGCCATGAAATGGGTCGGTTCGGCCATGATCCCTTACTACCCGCTGGGGGTTTTCAGAGAACCGGAGGTGGAGAAAGCGGTATGAGTTCTCAAAAGCTGTTTTTCGCGGGTTCCGGCGGACAGGGCGTCATCCTGATGGGACAAATGACGACGTACGCCGCGATGTACGAGGGGAAGGAGACGACGTATTACCCGTCGTACGGGCCGGAAATGCGCGGCGGCACCGCAAATTGTACGGTCGTCGTGTCCGACAGACCGATAAGCTGTCCGCTCATATACGACGCCGACTGCGTCGTGGCGATGAACCTGCCGTCGCTCATAAAGTTTGAGCAGATGGTAAAACCGGGCGGTATACTGCTGCTCAATACCTCCATAATAAGTCAGCGACCGTCGCGCGGAGACATCACGGTCTACGACGTGCCGGTCAACGAGCTTGCCAGGGATATCGGGAACGCGCGCGTGGCGAACATGATAATGCTCGGGGCGCTTGTGCGGTCAACGGGCGTTGTTTCGCGCGGCTCTGTCGTGAAGGTCATGGAAAAGACGTTCACCGGGAGCAAGGCGCGGCTCATAGATCTCAACGTCAGCGCGTTCGACTTCTGGAAGATGCCGCAGCGCGTATGAGTATGAAAGAAAAGCTCGTCAAGAATGTCGGCAACATCGGGCTGCTTGTATTCTCCGCGGGAATTTGGCTCAACGTGCTGATCGGCAAAAAGATCGGGGACGGCGGGGGACGCGCGTGGCATCCGGTTTCCCTCGCGCTCATCGCCATAGGCGTCGCCGGCGTCATAGCGCACATCGTATTGAGACGCAGAGCGAAAAAGACCGACGCCGAAGAGGACGAATAATTACAGGGAGTTGTGGAGAACATTGGAAAAAACTTTTACCGCCGGACAATTCAGAATAGAGAGAACGGCGAACCCCAAGCCCAAGCCGGATCCAAACACGCTTAAATTCGGGCGCACGTTTTCCGACCACATGTTTGTCATGGACTATGACGCCGAAAACGGCTGGCGCGACGGGCGCGTCATACCGTACGGGCCGATGATGATCGAACCCGCCGCCGCCGTATTGCACTACGCGCAGGAGGTTTTCGAGGGCATAAAGGCGTACCGCGCGCGCGACGGGCGCGTGCTGCTGTTCCGCCCGGATATGAACGCCGAACGCGCCGCGCGCTCATGTGACCGGGTATGCATACCCCGTCTCGACGACGGCCTGTTTGTCGAGGCGGTGAAAGCGATAGTCTCGCTGGAGCGCGACTGGATACCGGAGAAAGAGGGTACCAGCCTGTACGTCCGCCCGTTCATATTCGCGGATGAACCGCTTATCGGCGTACATCCGGCGAGTCACTATAAGTTCGTGATCATATGCTCTCCCGTCGGGCCTTATTACGACACACCGGGCGGCTCGCTCGCCGCGACAAGCATATTCGTCGAGGAGGAGTACATACGCGCGTTCCCCGGCGGCACGGGCTTCGCCAAGGTAGGCATCAACTACGCCGCCTCTCTCAAGGCTCAGGAGAAGGCTGCGGCGCGCGGCTGTGAGCAGGCGCTGTGGCTCGACGCCATTGAGCGCAAATACGTCGAGGAGATAGGCACGTCCAACGCTTTTTTTGTGATCGACGGCGAGACAATAACGGCGCCTCTGTCCGGTACCATCCTGCCCGGCGTGACGCGCGACAGCGTGATAGCGCTGCTCAAAAAGTGGGGCGAGCGCGTGTCCGAACGGCGCCTGAGCATCGACGACGTGCGCGCGGCCGCGGAGAGCGGCCGCCTTGACGAGGTGTTCGCCTCGGGTACGGCCGCCGTCATATCGCCGGTGGGCAGGCTAGTATTTGGGAGCGGAGAGGTCGCCGTCAACGGCGGCGCGGTGGGCAAGCTGTCTCAGCGGCTGTACGAGGCGCTGTACGGCATTCAGACAGGCGATCGTCCCGACGAGATGGGCTGGACGGTGGAGGTATAGGACATCCGGCGCCGGTACCGTCATGGAGGTTGCATAATATTCACCGTAGAATATTTTCGTTTGCAGCGGTTTTCGCTCTCCCGTCCTTTTCGCCTACGGCGAAAAGAATTTTTGCACAGGAGTGCGTCCCGTGCGACGATGCAAAAATTGTAATATTTCGCATTTTCCGGGGATTTATTCCTCGGAAAATGCTCTCAGCGAGCCGCGCACGGCGAGATCCAAGCTCCCGTGACTCGTTTGTGATGGCAAAGCCATCACAAACGAAATTATTCCACTTGCGCCCTCTTCATCCGCGGCGAAGAGGATTCCGGCGCCGTGAGGAATTACTTTATCGCGGCCCTCACAGCGGCCGCTTTGCGCATCAGCCGGCGGAACACTTGCGGCGTGATGGATTGCGCGCCGTCGCACAGCGCCGCCTCCGGATGGTTGTGCACCTCGATTATAAGTCCGTCGGCGCCCGCCGCGACGGCGGCAAGGGCCATCGGTTCGACGAGATTCCAGTAACCCGTCGCGTGCGAGGGATCAATCACGACGGGCAGATGCGTCTTCTGCTGCAGCACCGGCACGGCCGAGAGGTCCAGCGTATTGCGCGTCGCCGTTTCAAACGTGCGTATGCCGCGCTCACACAGTATGACCTCCTGCGAGCCTCCGGACATAACATACTCCGCCGCCATCAGCAGTTCCTCCAGCGTTGACGACAGTCCGCGCTTGAGCAGCACCGGCTTTCCTATCGATCCGACCTGCCGAAGCAGCGCAAAATTCTGCATATTGCGCGCGCCTATCTGTATGACGTCCACGTGTTCGGCGAAAGCGTCCAGATACTCCTGCGACATTATCTCTGTCACTATCGGCAGGCCGGTTTTCTGCCGCGCGAGACGCAAAAGCTCCAGGCCGTCGAGCCCGAGACCCCGGAACGCGTACGGCGACGTGCGCGGCTTAAACGCCCCGCCCCGCAGGAAGCCGGCGCCGGACGCCTTGACGTCGCGGGCGACTGACAGTATCTGCTCCTCGCTCTCGACAGAGCAGGGACCCGCGATGACGGCGAACTCCCCGGCCCCGATCTTTCGCCCCGATATCTCGTACATACTGTCCGCCGGGTGGAATTTCCGCCCCGCGAGCTTGTACGGTTCCTGTATGCGCATTATGCGCTCGACGCACGGGAAGCAGATCACGGCGTCCTCCGATATTGAGGAGGTATCGCCCGCCAGTCCGATCATTCTGGTCGTTTCCCCCACAATGTCCTGAATTATGATATCTTTATCCGCCAATAGCCGCCTGATGGGTTCAATTTCGGCGTCCTTCACGCCACTTTTAAGTATAAGTATCATACAGACCCCTCTTTTCTCAAATCGAGCAGACACAGCGCCAACCCCGCCTCTATCACCGGCGCCGCGCGCGGCGCTACGCACGGATCGTGCCTGCCGGCGAACGAGTGTTCGACAGTCTCTCCCCTAAGGATGTCCACCGTAGTCTGCGGTCTCGATATCGTCGGCGTCGGTTTTATCGCCACCCGCAGGACGATTGGCTGCCCGGTGGAGATGCCCCCGGCGACGCCGCCGTTATGATTCGTCTCGTAGACGACCCGGCCGCCGCTCATGCGCATCTGGTCGTTCGACTCGGAGCCGAGCTTGTCCGACATGGCAAACCCTCCCCCGAATTCCACACCCTTAACGGCCGGTATGGAAAACATCATCTCCGCCACGACGCTCTCCAGGGAACGGAAAAACGGCGCTCCCCACCCGGGCGGCGTCCCCAGCGCGACGCACTCTACGACGCCTCCCACCGAGTCGCCGCGCTCTCTCGCCGCCTCGATCTCCGCGCGCATCCTCTCACCGCGCTCCGCGGAACACACAGGCAGCCCGCGCGCGGCGCCGGAGGCCGCCAAGACTTCCTCCGGCGATGCGTCAATATCGCGGACGCCGCGTATCGAGAGAATGCGCGCGCCTATCATGATACCGTCCGCGCGCAGAATTTGACGCGCGAGCGTGCCGGCAAACACTAAGGGCGCCGTAAGTCTTCCGGAGAAATGGCCTCCGCCCCTGTAGTCGGCGTAGCCCCCATACTTGATGAACGCCGTCAGATCGGCGTGTCCGGGACGCATGACGCCGCGTTCGTAGTCGCCCGATCGCGCGTCGGCGTTTCGGATGACGGCGCACAGCGGGGCGCCAGTAGCCGCGCCCTCAAATATCCCGGACAGCACCTCCCACTCGTCGCTCTCACGGCGCGGCGTCGTCAGCGGACTGTTCCCGGGCGCCCGCCGCGCCATCTCGCCGCGCACCTCATCCCAGTCCGGGGCAAAGCCGGGAGGCAGCCCGTTTATGACCACGCCGACGGCGGGACCGTGCGATTCGCCGAATA
Source organism: Oscillospiraceae bacterium (assembly GCA_031278515.1). Lineage (GTDB taxonomy): Bacteria > Bacillota > Clostridia > Oscillospirales > Oscillospiraceae > JAISBX01. Next base: position 12,015 of record JAITKI010000055.1, read on the forward strand.
GCGACAGTTTGAGTCCCCCGCCCCAGCTCCCGCTCATATCATCACGCCCTTATTCCTCTTTTCAAAATCATCCCAGAAACCGGGATACGATTTGGCGACGCAACCCGCGTTCTCTATAAACACCGGCCTGTCGCTTCGTATGGCGGCTACGGCGCCCATCATGGCAATTCTGTGGTCGTTATGCGAGCTCATAACGCCTCCCGCCAGCCGCTTCACCCCGCTTATGAGTATATAGTCGGTTCCCGCCCTGACTTTTGCGCCCAGTCTTTTCAGTTCCGAGCACACGGCGGCCAGTCTGTCGCACTCCTTCATGCGCAGTCTGCCCGCGTTTATAATCCGGCTTTCGCCGTCGGCAAACGTCAGCAGCGCGGCGAGAGGCGGCACGAGGTCCGGTATGTGCGTCGCGTCTATCACCATTGGCTTTATCCTGTCGCACGGAAATACCGTGATTCCGCCGTTTCGGCCTTTACGCACGCGCGCGCCGCAATCCTTTATAAGCTCCACAATATAGCTGTCGCCCTGCCGGGAGAACGGCGCGAGTCCCAGGCACTCACACTCATAGCCGAGCGCGCCCGCGACGAGAAAATACGCCGCCTGCGAGTAATCCGCCTCAATCTGCACGTCGCTGTATATGTATCGCTGCTTTCCGTGTATGAGCAGCCGCGCGTAGTTGTCGTTATACGCCGTTACGCCGAATTTACTCATGACGTCGAGCGTCACATCGACGTATGACGCCGAGACTATCGGCGAGGTCAGCCTGATTTCACTGTCTCCGGGCAGCAGAGGGAGCGCGAGCAGCAACCCCGTGATAAACTGCGAACTTATGTCGCCGGGCAGTCTGTATATGCCGGGGCGCAGCGTTCCCTCCGCCGTAATAGCGTCTCCGGACAAGCTTATATCAAGCCCGTGTCCGCGCAGCTCGTCGAGATACGGCCCGAGCGGACGCTTCATCAACCGCCCGTGTCCGACAAATGTCTTTCTCCCGGGGTACAGCGACGCCACCGGTATCATAAACCGAAGCGTCGAACCGGACTCCCCGCAGTCGAACACCTTGTCTCCTCCGCCGGACAGCCCCTCCGCGCAACGCGCCGTGGCGGCCGTGTCCTCCGACGTCGCCGCCTGCGTCAGACTCTCACCCCTGCCGGACAGCGCGGCGCAGATGATAACTCTGTGCGCTATACTCTTTGACGGCGGCATCTCTATCGCGCCCCCCGGAAAGAGCGCCACGCGTTTGGTATACCCCAATATCCGTTCGCCCCTTTCTTAAACTATTTCACTTGCGGCGGCGGCGCCGCCGCAAGGCTTGGCAAAGCACGCCGGCGCTTACTTTGAGTTTTGTCGTCTCCCCGAAATTTTTCAGCAATATCAGCGTTATATCGCCGTCCGTGTTCTTCTTATCACCATCCATCAGCGGGACGAGACTTGCGGCATCTCCCTTGAACGCATACTTCAATCCGCACGCGTCCATCAGTTCCAGAAGCTCGCGTCCCGCCTCCGGCGCGGTCACCCCCAGCGCCTCTCCCGCCCGCGCCGCGAGGGCCATGCCCATCGCCACGGCCTCGCCGTGCAGATATACGCCGTACCCGTGAAGTTTCTCGATGGCGTGTCCGAAGGTATGCCCAAAATTGAGCGCCATGCGTTCGCCCGTGTCGCGCTCGTCGCGCCGCGTGTATCCGCCCTTGCACCTGCAGCATACGTACACAATCTCCTCGATCTTGCCGGCCGACGCCTCGCTCGACGCGAGCAGTTCCGTCAGTTCACTCTCACCTATCGCGGCGTACTTGACGACCTCGGCCATACCCGCGCGAAATTCCCGCTCCGGCAGCGTGTCGAGCAGCGATATGTCGGATATTACGAGCGCCGGCTGATAGAAGCTGCCGACGAGATTTTTGCCCTCGGCAATGTTCACGGCCACCTTTCCGCCAACCGACGAGTCCACCTGCGCGAGCAGCGTCGTCGGTATCTGTATGAGCGTGACGCCGCGCATATACGTGGCGGCGGCAAGGCCCGCGAGGTCTCCCACTACCCCGCCGCCAAAAGCGATCACCGCGTCTCCGCGCCGCAAATTAAGACTCACAAAGGAGTGATACAGCCATTCGAGGTTCTTTACGGACTTACTCTTCTCTCCCGGCGCTACCGCGACGGTATACGACTCGACTCCGCGCGACTTCAGCGCGCGGAGCAGCTTATCTCCGTGCGTCAACGCGACGTTCAAATCCGTCACGGCGATGACTTTGCCGCCGTTACACAGCTCCGCTATCCTCCCCGCGCAGTCGTCAAGCGCGCCCGCGCCGATAAATATCGGGTATGATCGCTCGCCGAGTTCAATATCAAGTCTCTTCATCCGCCAATCCTCCATCCTATCCGCCGCCGTCTCCGCGGCTTGCGCGATCCGTTTCCGGGTCCCGCGCACAGAAAACGGGGGGATTCATATCCGGTATGAATCCCCCCGCCTGATTTACGTTTTCGTCGGTATCCGCCGCAGCGACTCATATCCGGTATTCACTTGTCCGCAGCCTAAAATAGCCAAAGCTGAAAAAGCTTTGGCTATAAAAGTTAAAATAGTTCTCCGCAGACAATAGAACACGAATATTTTTCACGCCGCCACCGCCCCGTTTCGTCGCCATTTTACCGTTGCATGTATATGCTAACACCTATGTCAGTTTATGTCAAGCCCCCCACAAACGGAATAATTTCGTTTGTCACGGCCGGGGCCGTAACAAACGAGTAACGAGGGTTGGATCTCGCCGTGCGCGGCTCGCAAAGAGCATTTTCCGAGGAATAAATCCTCGGAAAATGCGAAAT
>JAITKI010000078.1 GCA_031278515.1 Oscillospiraceae bacterium
GTGAGGCTATATTACATGAAATCATCAGCGATGATACGTGTGTCAATAATATTGATCATGGTGTTGCTTGCGTCAGGGTGCATTCTCTCGTCCTGCAGCCGGGCGTCGCGTGACGAAAAACCTGAAACGGGGCAGGGTTCCACGCAACCGGATCAAGATGCTTCGCCTGAAGCAGAGGAAAGCTCATCTCCGGATTACGAAGGAGGTAACACAGGCATGGATAATATCGAAGAAATGACAGGGCTCAGCAAGGAATATTTGGAAAACTGGGGAAGGGCGCACGAGGCGTCCCAAAACTTGCGGCAGTCTTTCGGTTCCAGCGGGCTTTTGGATGATGGGGAGGATTATCCCGAGCAATACGGCGGCCGGTATATCAACGACAAAGGCAAGCTGGTCGTCCTTGTCGTCGGCGACGTCGATACAGCGAAAGCGGAGATCGAAAAAAGAGCGAAAAGCGGCGACGTCATCTATAAAACATGCGAGTACTCGTATAGAATGTTGACCGAAACGATGGACGAGATAAATCTGTATATGCAGGAGAATCCGATAAGCGCGGTTGAGGGGATTTTCAATCTGGCGATGCTTATGGACACGGAAAACCGCGTCGTGGTTTATCTGGCCGAATTCTCTCAAGAGCGCATCGACGAATTCAAGGAAAAGGTTTCGTCCGCTCCATGCATAGAATTTGTCAAATCAAGCGGTAAGAATGTTGACACTATCAACGTCAATCCGGGCGCTGGTATTGTGGCTACGGGCGGCAGCATATCGGTGGGCTACAGGGTCAACCGCATCAGCGCGGACGGGATACTTACGGCGGCTCACGGGGCCACCTCGACCACACCGGGATCCAACGGCATTACCATTTTCTAAAACTGTCTGATGAAAAGACAAAGCAAAATAGCATTATTGGCGACAGTCACGATTATTGCTATGTTTGCAGCGGTCGCGGCGCTTGTTTTCACCCGTTTTTACAGTACAACGGCGGCGCGCTATACGGCGGCGAGAACATACAGTCTCAACTGGCGCGTAACAATACCGGACGGTTACAATATGGTTTGTCACTACGAGTCTGATCACGGATTTCACGGGGATGGATACAGATACACGGTGTTTGAAGCAAGGCAAAACGGCGTCGTAGGCGTGGGACGAGATGTGTCAGCAGGGATTTCCGAGATCGAAACCGGCGCCGCGTCGTCAGACGAAGGCCTTGATTGTGAGATTGCAAACTTCATTGACGAGGTGAGCAAGAAACTTGAAATAAGAGACGAGGATGCAGTCACATTGTCTTCCGGTTCGCGCTGGAAGCGACTTAAAAAAGATAATGGCAGCATGTTGGCGATAATCAGCGATGTGCTCGCCAGCCATGTGTATTTTGCGGAAAAGCTGTTGTAATCCTGTGAGATACAAAGCAAGGCAACTCTCTGATATGGGCGGGTATGTGTTTAAGGATAACTTTAGCCGCATCAAGAGGCGCGCAATGCGCGCCCACGCCATAGAAAGGAATGATCGTTTGCATGTACATACAACCGTACCCTAATCTGTTCAAACCGCTCAGGGTGAAAAACCTGAAGCTGAAAAACAGAATCATATCGGCGCCGAATATGCTGTTCCAGACCGTGGACGGCAGGCCGAACGACTACTACATATCTTACCTGGAGCACAAGGCGCGTGGCGGCGCCGCGATCGTTACATTAGGCGAGGGTAATGTGTGCGACGGGGGCAACCACACGCCCGGCATGGAACTCACGCACGACAACCGCTCACTCTACGGCGAGATGGCCGCCGCCATACACGAGCACGGCGCGTACGCGAGCGTGGAGCTCACCCACGGCGGCATGAACGCAAAGCCGCAGTTCAACCGCGACCCCTCCCTTATCATGGGCCCGTCGGAGTTTGATAACCCGATGACGGGCGCTCGCGTCAAGGCCATGACGCCGGGCGACATGGAGCGCGTGGCAAACGCCTTTGCGGACGCCGCGGAGTACTACCTCACAGTCGGCTTCGACACGGTGCTGCTGCACTGCGCGCATGGCTGGCTGCTCACACAATTCCTGTCGCCCCTCACTAACAGGCGAGACGACGAATACGGCGGCAGCTTTGAAAATCGCATGAAATTCCCGCTGTATGTTCTGCAAAAGGTGCGCGAGCGCGTCGGGCAAAATCAAGCGCTCACAATCAGGCTCTCCGGTTCCGAGCGCCGACCGGACGGGTTCACAACCAAGGACATTACGGCGTTTCTGGAACGCGCGCAGGAGTACGTCGACCTTGCCGAAATAAGCTCCGAGGACTTGACATGGTTCTTCGCGACGACTTATATGCCGCACTGTCAGAACGCCCCGCTCGCGGAGGAGATAAAGAAATCGGGCAAGGTGACAATTCCCGTCTATACTGTGGGTTCCATAGTGCGGCCTGATCAGGCGGAGGAAATCGTTGCCTCCGGCAGAGCCGACGGCGTGAGTATGTCGCGCGCGCTGATAGCCGACCCGTATCTGCCGAAAAAGGCGGCGGAGGGACGCGCCGGCGAGATAACGCCGTGCCTGCGCTGTCTCAACTGCACCGACAGCGATAACTTCAACCGCCATTTCGTGTGCAGCGTCAATCCGCTGCTCGGGCGCGAGGCGCGTCTCGGCTTCGGTGATACGCAAAGACCGGCGAGCAAGAAAACGCGCGTACTCGTCATTGGGGGAGGACCCGCCGGCATGACGGCCGCTGTGACCGCGGCGAGGCGGGGGCACGAGGTCACGCTCGCGGAGCGGGGCGACGCTCTGGGCGGCTGGCTTAAATTCACGGACGCCGACAGCTTAAAGCACGACCTGCGCCGCTATAAGGATTTTCTCGTCCGCTCGGTCATGGACAGCCCTGTCAGGGTGCTGCTGAACACGGAGCCGGACGGAGAATACATCGACAGGGACACATACAGCCACATAATCGTGGCGACGGGCAGCACCCCCGCGATCCCGACATTCATAAAGGGCTTCGAAAAGGCCGCGCACGCGACGGCTGCGTATTTCGCGCCGGAACAGATCCCCGGCGGCGACGTCGTTGTGATAGGAGGCGGACTTGTCGGCGTGGAGACGGCGCTGCACTTGACAAATACGGGCAGGAGCGTCGTCGTTTTAGAGGCGCGCGGCGACGTCGCGGCCGACGCAAAGGGCTGCTATAAAATCGGGCTCGTGCGTAAGGTGTCCGAGGCGGGACTTAAGATAATAACAAACGCCGATGTCAAGGAGATACAGGACGGCGGCGTGACGTATGAAAAGGACGGCGCCATGCAGACGGCGCGCGCCGGCGCCGTGCTGTACGCCGTGGGTATGCGCAGTAACGACGCGCCGTACTTCGACCTGTACGCGAGGGCGCCGTTCGTAACGCTCGTCGGGGACGCGAAAGTCGTGGGCAAGGTGGACGGCGCGGTACACTCCGGCTTCTTCGCCGCGGCGGACATATAGAGGAGACGCGCGAAATCAAGTCTCCGGGGGTATACGCGCGGCGCCGCTGAAACCATCGGGTTGAAACGCCCAAATCGCGTTTCAACCCGGCGCCGCTCCCTACACTATCGCCTGCAGGACGAAATTCAGGATAAAAAGCAGAGTCGATACGACGAAGATCGGGTGGAGTTCTTTCGATTTTTTCTTGCAGAGCTTTACGATGCAGTAAAAAATGAACGCCGCCGCGATGCCGTACGTTATGCTGTACGCCAGCGCCATGAACGCCCCCGCGAAGAACGCCGGTATCGCCTCGTCAAGGTCGGTCCACTTGACGTCGGTGAACGACGATGCCATCATTATCCCCACTATCACGAGCGCCGGACCCGTAGCGGCATACGGTATCGCGCTGACGAAATTGGCGAGAAACGCGCTTATGATGAAGCATACCGCCACGACGACGCTCGTGAGTCCCGTGCGTCCGCCGACGCTTATGCCCGCCGCGCTCTCCACGTATGTCGTCGTGTTCGACGTGCCGAAAATCGCGCCTACCGACGTCGCGACGGCGTCGGCGAACAGCGCCCTGTCCATTTTTGTTTTGAATCCGACGCTCTGATCCATCGCCTTCTCGTCTTTCTCGCTGAATATGCCGCTGCGGCGTCCCGTGCCGATAAACGTGCCTATCGTGTCGAATGTATCGGTGATTGAGAAGGAGAAAATAGTCACGACGGCGGTCAACACACCGGACGCCCCGCCGGTGAAAAGCGATCCCAGCCCGTCTCGCGTGAATATGACGCCGAATGTCGTCGACAGCGAGCGGCACGCGTCCGTAAAGCTCACGGCGTCCTGCGTCCGCGTGACTCCCATAGGTATGCCCGCCACGGCGGTTACGACCATGCTTATGAGTATGGCGCCCTTTACCTTCATCGTCAGGAGGACGACGGAGAGGAACAGCCCGATGAGAAACAGCCACAGCGCCGGGGTATTCAGATCGGCCATCGCCGGCACGGCGCCGCTTATGTCTATAAGACCGGCGTTGAGCAGTCCGATATACGCGATAAATACGCCGATCCCGCCCGATATGGCGTGCTGGAGCGGTTTGGGGATTGCCTTTATAATGTGTTTGCGCAGACGTGTGACCGTGATAATAATGTTGATTGCGCCGCAGATAAAGACCATCGACAGCGCTTGCCGCCATGTGTAGCCGAACCCGAGACACACAGTGTACGCGAAGAACGCGTTGAGTCCCATGCCGGGCGCCTGAGCGTACGGCACGTTCGCGAACAGTCCCATGACGAGCGTTCCCGCGACGGATGAGATTATAGTGGCGAGAAATACCGCGCCCCACTCCATGCCGGCGTCCGCCAATATGCCGGGATTTACGGCTATGATGTACGCCATCGCAAAAAACGTCGTCAGACCCGCGACGATTTCCGTGCTTACTTTCGTCTTGTTTTCCCGGAGCTTGAAAAATTTTCCCATGCGCCCTCACATCCTCCCCGAACCGGTAATTCCGAACCGATAGTTGATATTCCGTATCCCGTCTTAAAGTACGCGTTTGAGAAACTGCCCGGTAAAACTGTCCACGCACTCCGCCACCTGCTCCGGCGTGCCGGTGGCGACGATGTCTCCGCCCCGGTCGCCCCCTTCCGGGCCGAGATCGACGATATAATCCGCCGACTTGATGACGTCCAGGTTGTGCTCGATCACGACGACGGTGTTGCCCGCGTCCGTCAGACGGCTCAACACGTCGATCAGCTTTTGCACGTCGGCGGTGTGGAGGCCGGTCGTGGGTTCGTCGAGCACGTAGAACGTGCTGCCCGTCGAGCGCTTCGAGAGCTCCGTCGCCAGCTTGACCCTCTGCGCCTCACCCCCGGACAGCGTCGTGGACGGTTGTCCGAGCTTGATATACCCAAGTCCCACGTCAAGCAGCGTGCGGAGCTTTGAATTGATACGCGGCAGGTTTTCAAAAAAATCGGCGGCCTCGTGTACGGTCATATCCAGGACTTCAAAGACATTTTTGCCCTTGTAACGCACCTCCAGCGTCTCACGGTTGTAGCGCTTCCCCTTGCACACCTCGCAGGGGACGTAGATGTCGGGCAGGAAGTGCATCTCGATCTTCAAAAGACCGTCGCCCGCGCACGCCTCGCAGCGCCCGCCGCGCACATTAAACGAGAACCTGCCCGGCCCGTAACCGCGCGCCTTGGCGTCCGCCGTCGAAGCGAACAGGTCGCGTATGTCTCCGAATACGCCCGTGTACGTCGCGGGATTCGAGCGCGGCGTCCGCCCGATGGGGGACTGGTCGATGTTTATCACCTTGTCGAGATGGCGCATTCCCTCAATTCCCGTATGCCGTCCCGCGCGCGTCTTGGCGTGGTTGAGCTCCGCCGCGAGCGCCTTGTATACGATCTCGTTCACGAGAGACGACTTGCCGCTGCCCGATACGCCCGTGACGCACGTCATCGTCCCGAGCGGGATGTCCACGTCGATACCCTTTAAGTTGTTCTCGGACGCGCCGCGCACCGTGAGAAAACTGCCCTTGCCGGCGCGTCTGCCCTCCGGGACGGGTATCTTCTTGCGCCCACTGAGATACTGGCCCGTTATGGAGTCCGCGCACGCCTTCACCTCCTCGACCGTGCCGGCGCAGACAATCTCCCCGCCGTGTACGCCCGCGCCGGGTCCGACGTCAACTATGAAATCCGATTCGTTCATCGTCTCCTCGTCGTGCTCGACTACCAAGAGCGTGTTGCCGAGATCGCGCAGTCGCTTGAGCGTCGCGAGCAGCTTGGCGTTATCGCGTTGGTGCAGACCGATTGACGGCTCGTCCAGTATATATAACACGCCCATGAGCGACGAGCCTATCTGCGTCGCGAGCCGTATGCGCTGGCTCTCGCCGCCGGAGAGACTGCCGGCGCGCCGTCCGAGCGTCAAGTATTCAAGCCCCACGTTCAATAAAAAGCCGAGACGCCCTTTTATCTCTTTGAGGATGCGGTCGGCGATCATGCGTTCCTTCTCTGTCAGCGGCAGATTTTCTATAAAGCTGAGCGCGCCGGTTATGGACATGTCGGTGAACTCCACGATGCTTATCCCGCCGACTGTAACAGCCAGCACCTCTTTTTTAAGCCGTCTGCCGCCGCACGACGGACACGGATGCTCCGTCATATACTGTTCCAGCTCCCAGCGCATGGCGACGCTCTGTGTCTCCTTATACCGGCGCTCCAGATTGTTTACGATACCCTCGAACGGCTGGCTGAACGATCCGACGCCGCGCTGCATGTTATAACTGAGCGAGAGTTTCTCGCCGTCCGTCCCGTACAGTATTACGTCGAGCACGCCCTCCGGCAGATCCTTAATCGGCGTGGTCAGCTTAAATTTATACTTTTTCGCCAGCGCCTCAAAGTACATTTTAGAGACAGAGTCGCCCTTTACATTGCCCCAGCCGGAGGCGCTGATCGCGCCGTCCGCTATGGACAGCCCGTGGTTGGGAATGATTACGTCGGGATCCACGCGGAGTTGCGTCCCGAGGCCCGTGCAGTCCGGACACGCGCCATACGGGTTGTTGAACGAGAACAGACGCGGCGTCAGCTCCTCTATCGAGACGCCGCAGTCCTCGCACGCGTAATTCTGCGAGAACATGATGTCCCTGCCCTCGTCGACAACCTCGATTATGAGCAGTCCGCCCGACAGCGCGACCGCCGTCTCGACGGAGTCCGTCAGTCTGCGCGCGACATCCTCGCGAATGACGAGCCTGTCCACCACTACCTCGATGCGGTGCTTTTTGTTCTTGTCGAGCTTTATCTCCTCGGACAGGTCATATATGCTGCCGTCCGCGCGCACACGGACGTATCCGCTTCTGCGCGCGTCCTCAAACACCTTCAGGTGCTCGCCCTTGCGCGCGCGCACCACGGGGGCAAGCACCTGTATGCGCGTCGCCTCCGGCAGCGACATCACCTGATCGATTATCTGATCGACGGTCTGCTGCCGTATCTCCTTACCGCACACAGGGCAGTGGGGAACGCCTATGCGCGCCCACAGCAATCGCAGATAGTCGTAAATTTCCGTGACGGTACCCACAGTCGAGCGCGGGTTGTGACTCGTCGTTTTCTGATCGATGGATATGGCGGGCGACAGACCGTCAATGTAGTCGACATCCGGCTTTTCCATCTGTCCGAGAAACTGGCGGGCGTAGGACGACAGCGATTCGATGTAGCGCCGCTGTCCTTCGGCAAAAATCGTATCGAACGCGAGGGAGGACTTTCCGCTGCCGGATATGCCGGTAAGCACGACGAGTTTCCCGCGCGGTATCTCGACGTCGATATTCTTCAAGTTGTTCTCTCTGGCGCCCTTGACGTGTATGCTCTCGCGCATTGGATCCTCTCCCGGTTGAACTCGTTTCAGCCCTTGTCTGATAATGTCTCATAGGATTCGTCTATTAAAACGAGTCCTCGAGTCCTCCGCGCGCATCACGCGCGTCCGGCGTCTCTTCCTCCCGCGCCCATGCCGTCTGGCGCCGTATCTACTGCGGATCAGGATAACACATCGACCGAAGCCTGTCAATTGATAATTTCAAAGAATATTTTCGTTTGTCACGGCCGGGGCCGTAACAAACGAGTAACGAGGGTTGGATCTCGCCGTGCGCGGCTCGCAAAGAGCATTTTCCGAGGAATAAATCCCCGGAAAACGCGAAATATTACAATTTTTGCATCGTCGCACGAGACGCACTCCTCCGCAAAAATTCTTTTCGCCTACGCCGAAAAGGACGAAGGGTGGTTACGGCGTTCGTGTTTTACGCCTGGGGATGCGGACAAAATTCCGGACTAACAAAGATACTTGCCAGTGAAGAAATGTTCCATGCGGGGTAGTGATAAAAAGTCAGTGTTGATAAATCACTGCACCTTTCTGATAAGCTCAA
>JAITKI010000048.1 GCA_031278515.1 Oscillospiraceae bacterium
GTCGCACGAGACGCACTCCTGTGCAAAAATTCTTTTCGCCGTAGGCGAAAAGGACGGGAGAGCGAAAACCGCTGCAAACGAAAACATTCCGAAATTATTTTTGTTGCGTTCGTCTCAAACATGTGGTAGAATACAGGAAAACGGCTTTGGAGAGTGCAGAAATAATGTTAGAAAAAATAAAATCGCTTTTTGGCGCTCAGGACATGACTGAGGGCAGCATACCCGCGTGTTTACTGAAATTCTCAATCCCCTTGCTCATCGGAACCATAGCGCAGATGCTGTACACGGCGGCCGACCGCGTCATAGTTGGGCAATTCATCGAAGGGTTCGCGGAAACGGGCGAAAAGTTGAGCGACGTCGCCCTCGGCGCGGTCGGCGTGTCCATGCCCATCCTCAACATCTTCCTCGTGCTGTTCATGGCGATAGGCGGCGGCGTGATGACGATGGTCTCGCAGTATTACGGAGCGAAGGATAAAGAGAATCTCAGCCTCACGATCGGCAACTCCGTAACCCTTCTCGTAATCGCGTGCGTGATTGTGACCGCCGTCGCCACGCCGCTCACGGGCGCCATGCTCAGGCTGCTCAACGCGGGCGCGCAGCCCGTTATGGAGAAGATGGCTTACGACTACCTGTTTATCCTCTTCATCGGCATGTCCGGCAACGGCTTTTACAATGTTTTCTCCGGCGTGCTCCGCGGACTCGGCGACTCGATTTTCCCGCTCGCGGTTCTGCTGGGGACAGTCGTCCTGAACATCATTCTGGACATCTGGTTCGTCGCGCCGTGGGGACTCGGCCTTGGCGTCGCCGGCGCCGCATGGGCGACTATAATAGCTCAGATATGCTCGTCCGTGGTTTGCATGGTACGCGTCCTGCGTCCGAGAGGGATGTACGCGATAAACCGCCGCACACTGCGTCTGCGCTCCGCCACAGTGCGCCAGATAGCGCGTCTCGGGATCCCTTCCGGTATACAGATGGCGATTATGTTCGTATCAAACCTCATAATACAGCCTTTTCTCATGGACATGGGTCCGCTGGCGATGCCCTCACTCACCGCGACCCAGAGCGTGGACGGCTTCGCGCTAATGCCCAGCCAGGCGTTCTCGATGGCGGCGGGTACTTTTACGGGGCAGAATATAGGCGCGGGGCGCATGGACAGGGTCAAGACCGGCAGCAAGACGGTATTCCTGATGTGTCTCGGATTTTCGATAGTCATGGTGACCGCCATGCAGATATTCGGGCGCAGTATGCTGCGGCTGTTCACCGAGACGGAACTTCTCGTCTCGCTGTGCCGCTACTATATACTCATAATGATACCGGCCTACCTCATCATGTCCGTCAACATGTCCTACCAAGGCGTCATGCGCGGCGCCGGCGACGCCGTGGGTACCATGTGGCTTTCCGTGCTGATTAACGTAGTATTCAAACTGCCGCTCACTTTGCTGCTGATACACCTGACAAAGGGGACGACATTATATCTCAGCGTGAACGGCGAACGCGTACCGGCGCAGTGGCCCAACGGCAGTCCGGCGTCGCTGTTCTACGCCATGCTCATATGCGTCGTTATAGGCATGTTCATGACCATAGCGTACTACCGCCACGGCTCATGGAAGCGTAAATACGTCGTAATGCGGGAAAATACTCGGGGTTAACCGGGCCGCCGCGCGCCGATTTTGAGCAGTCTCGCGGCGTTAGCGCCGAGTATGAGTTCTTTTTCGCTCTCAGAGAGCGGCGCCGCCATGAGCCGTTCCATCTCGCGCCCGGCGTCGCTCCACGGCGAATCCGTGGCGAACAACACCTTGTCCGCGCCGTGCGCGCGCGTTATCCGGACAAACTGCTCCGTGGAAAAATAGTCAAATCCCATCGATGTGTCGAGATATATATCCTTGCCGGCGAGATACCGCTCGACATCGTCCCACTGGTCATGCCCTCCGAAATGGGCGGCGACGATGACGCCGCCTTTCATGGCATCCGCTACGTTCGCGAACTGCTTCGGGCTGCTGCGGAACGGCGGACGGTACGCGGGGTCGGCGCCGGCGTGGTGCAGCAGTATCAGTCCGCGGCTCAGCGCGTAATCGTATATCCGCAGCATACGCGCGTCGTCCACGTCGAAATCTTGATATTCCGCGTGAAACTTCAGCCCGCGCAGTCCCAATTCCACGGCGCGGTCGATGTCGCTTTTGTAGTCTTTGCCGCGCGGGTGTACGCCCCCGAAAGCGACGATCCTGTCCGATTGCGCCGCCGCACTCCACTCGTTCACACCGCGCGTCTGCGACGGCTTTGTCACGACAGGCTGTATGACCGATATATCGACGCCGGTACTGTCCATGTGTCCTATGAGCCCGGAGAGCGTGCCGTCCGTAACGGGAGTGTACACGTAGTTGATCGATTCCTCAAGACTCCGTACAGCTCTGCCCGCCAGCGCGTCCGGAAATACGTGCGTGTGGAAATCTATTACCATTTCACTGCTTGCGTCCTTTGAGCGAGACGCCGCATATATGCACGTTGACGGCCGATACGTCCGGTCCCGCGGCCGATTCTACCGCCTCCTTGACGGCGCGCTGTATGTTCCCGCCGATCTCGCTGACCGACTTGCCTATCTCCGCCAGGATAAACACGTCTATTTCGACGCGTTTGCCGTCTATGCCGATTTTGACGCCGCGAGCGGCGCCTTTTTTGTTTATGACGCCGGCGATCTCCTTGCCGTGCGCCGAGAACAGCGACGCCACGCCGTCAATCGACAGCGCCGCGCTGCCCGCTATCAGCGCTATGACGTCCTCCGAGATATTGATGCTCCCATGTTCGCCGGCGCTCGTTACGTATTCTCTGCTGTCTGACATAATAAAACACATCCATTTCATCCCAATATACCACGCGCTTATTCTACCACACCGCTCCGGGAAGTGCAATTCCTCCCGAGTCCGAATATTTTCGTTTGTGATGGCGAAGCCATCACAAACGACATGCTTTCACGCGGACAGCACTTGCAGCCTGTGCGCGAAATGTGCTACACTCATCGTCAGACTCACTTTTGACACCCGAACCATTCATAATCGTATAATAAAACAGCGCAAAATGGCAACCACTGAAACCGATAAAAGTTTATGGCTGCCCTATTTGCTCGCAACAGAAATGATCAGCTGAATTGAAAATGTCAACCCGAGGCAACCCAAGCCGGAAAGTGCGGATGTGAGAATATCCGACGCAAAAAGTGAGCGCAACCCGACTGTCTCCTTAAAAATAAGCCTCAAAACCCTTTTCATTAATTGCACCGCTCATCCCTGCGACGCAAGATCGCAAATGAAACACACCCAAACAAGAAAGGCTCGATCATAAAAATGGAAAAGATAATTTACGTTGATAATTCAGCGACTACAGCCGTCTCAGAAAAAGCGTTAACGGCAATGCTGCCATATTTCCGTGAGAATTATGGCAATCCGTCGTCAATCCACAGCCACGGACAGGCGGCGCAGCGGGCGTTGGAAAATTCACGCCGTGCGGTCGCCTCGGCGATCGGGGCGTATAATAATGAAATTTTCTTCACATCCGGCGGCACTGAAAGTGATAATTGGGCTATACGCGGTGTGTGTGAGTTGAAGCGCGATAAAGGCAGTCATATCATATCGACAGCAATTGAGCATAACGCCGTACTAAAGACTTTGAATGGATTACAAAATCGCGGGTTTGAGATCACGCTGTTGGAGCCTGATAAGTACGGACAAATAACGGCGGAGCAACTTAAGCAAGCTATTCGCGACGATACGATACTCATCAGTATTATGACGGCTAATAATGTTGTCGGAACGATACTGCCCATCAAGGATCTGTGCGCTGCCGCGCATGAAAAAGGCGTTATATTTCACACTGACGCCGTTCAAGCCGTCTCACATATACCGCTTAATGTCCGCGCGCTGGGAGTTGATTTGCTCTCAATGTCGGCGCATAAATTTCACGGCCCCAAAGGAGTCGGGGCGCTATTTTCAAAACTGCCGCTGACGCCGCCGCCATACTTAACGGGCGGCGGACAAGAAAAGGGCTATCGTTCGGGAACCGAAAATATATCCGGAATAGTCGGCATGGCGGCGGCGATAAAAGAGGGGACGGAAAATTTATCGGAGAATATCGCAAAAATAACGTCAAACAGGAACAAATTGATAGAAAACGTCCTGAAAATTCCGGGCGCGTACCTTACGGGAGATCCGACGAACCGGCTTCCCGGACTCGCTTCCTTCGTCTTTGAGGGGATTGAGCAGGCCGCGTTCATAGTAAACAAATTGAACGAATACGGAATTTGCGCAAGTTCGGGATCGGCATGTTCCGCGTCGTCAAAGGAGGCTTCCCACGTGTTGACGGCTATGGGGTACGATGAGAGCGCGTCTCACGGAATATTGAGAATTTCTCTTTCTGAATACAATACCGAAGAAGAAATAGACGCGATTATAAGCAGGCTGCCGCTAATAGTCGCGGAAATACGCTCGAAGAAAAAGTAAACGGCTAAATCACGGCGCGCAACGCGCGGTAGGGCCGGTTCGGCTTCCCGTGCGGTCGCTGTCCGTCAGGCTCCGCCGAGACGCCATTTCCGGGCATGACAGCGGGGTACGGAAAGCGGGCGGCATAAGTTTGGCGCCCGAACCGACTATACTTCTATAACCCCGTCGAACACCTTCACGCAGTTTCCCGTCATATACACGCGCTCGTCGGTGTAATTGATTATGAGTTCGCCACCGGGCGAGATAACCTTTATATCTTCGCCTTTCCCGCAGCGTCCGTTCAGCGCGGCGGCGACGGCGGCGGCGCACATGCCCGTGCCGCAGGCGAGAGTCTCGCCGCTACCGCGCTCCCAGACGCGCATTTTCAGCGTATTGACACCGACCACCTTGACAAACTCCGTATTCACTCTGTCGGGGAACAGCTCGCTGTTTTCAAACATGGGTCCCAATTTCCGCAGATCCAGCGCGTCGGGCTCATCCACGAAAACGACCGCGTGCGGATTGCCCATGGATACGCACGTTATTTCATACCGCCCGTCCGCTATGTCCACCTCGCGTGATATGACGCTCTCTCCCGGCAGCAGGACAGGTATCGCTTGCGGAGATAGCGCGGCTTTGCCCATATTGACGCGCACGGAAGAGACAAGCCCGTTTTGCGTGTGGAGCGCGACTTCCTTCATGCCGCTCATTGTCTCTATGCTCATGGTTTCCTTTTTTACAATGCCGTTGTCGTAGAGATATTTCGCGACGCAGCGGATGGCGTTGCCGCACATCGCGCCCTCGCTTCCGTCCATATTGAACATCCTCATGCGCGCGTCCGCGCCGGGCGCCTCGCCGCGCATGATCAACACCACGCCGTCTCCGCCTATGCCGTAATGCCTGTCCGCGAGTATGACGGATAACGATTCCGGGCAATTTATCTCCCGATCCCACGAGTTTATGTAGATGTAATCGTTGCCCGCGCCGTGCATTTTTGTGAATTCCAGTCTCATGCGCTCACTCCTCATGAAGTTTATATCAACAAGTTCCGTATTGTTTTCGTTGTACCCCGAAAGCAGACTTTCCGCGAGGGCGTCGGCCGTATCGAGCGAGGTCAGGCAGGGTATTCCGAGCATCGTCGCGCGGCGGCGTATCTTCACATCGTCGGAGGCCGGGTCGCGCCCTTTTTCCGACGTCGAAACGATATAGGAGAGCTTACCGCTCTCTATGACGCTCATCGTGTTGTTCTCCGGTGACTGGCGGATTTTTCTCACCGTGCGGACGTCAAGTCCCGCGCGCCGCAGTTCCGCCGCGGTACCCTCCGTCGCGTAGAGTTCGAAGCCCATTTGAGAGAATTTCTTCGCTATGGCGGATATTTCGGGCTTGTCCTGATCGCGCACGGTGATGAACACGCCGCCGCTTCTGTGCATCGTGTAGCCCGCCGCGACGAGTCCCTTGTACAGCGCCTCCTTCAAGGTTTTTCCGATGCCGAGTACCTCTCCGGTGGACTTCATCTCCGGCCCCAGCTGCGTGTCCACGTCCGTCAATTTCTCAAACGAGAATACGGGGACCTTGACGCATGTGTACGGCGGTATCTTGCAGATGCCGGAGGAATAGCCAAGCTCGCGCAGCGTGACGCCCATAGACGCCTTCGTCGCCAGCTCGCACATATTTATACCCGTGACTTTCGACAGATACGGCACGGTGCGCGATGCGCGGGGGTTCACCTCTATCACGTATATCTCGTTGTCGGGGGCGACTATGTACTGCAAATTTATGAGTCCAAGGGCCTTGATTTTCAAGCATATCTTGCGCGTCTCCTCGAAAATGCGCTCGGCGAGCGCGTCGTCAACGTTGATGTTCGGGTAGACGGCGATGCTGTCGCCGGAATGTATGCCGGTACGCTCGATGTGCTCCATTATTCCGGGGATCAGGACATCGGCGCCGTCGCAGATGGCGTCTACCTCAATCTCCCTGCCGGAGAGATACTTGTCTATCAGGACAGGACTTGGCTGCTTTTGGCGCAGGATTATCTCCATATATTCGGCTACATCGGCCTCATTCCAGGCTATTATCATGTTCTGACCGCCCAGAACATAGCTCGGACGGAGCAGAACGGGGTGACCCAGCTCTTCCGCCGCCGCGAGCGCCTGCGCAGCCGTGGTCACGCTGTGTCCGGCCGGGCGGCGCAGTTTCAGTTCCTCGAGCAGCGCGTCGAAGCGCTCCCTGTCCTCACAGGCGTCTATCGTGTCCGACGAACTCCCCAGTATATTTACGCCGCGCGCGGCTAGAGCGGGCGCGAGCTTTATAGCCGTGCCGCCGCCGAAAGCGACTATCACGCCTATGGGCTTTTCGATCTCGACGACGCGCATGACGTCGTCGATGGTAAGCGGTTCAAAGTACAGCCTATCCCCCGTGTCGAAGTCGGTGGAGACGGTCTCGGGGTTGTTGTTGATGATGACGGCCTCGTATCCCATCGCCTTGAGCGTCCAAACGCAGTGGACGCAAGCGTAGTCGAATTCTATCCCCTGACCTATGCGTATCGGCCCGGAGCCGAGCACGACGACGCGCGGCTTTGAGGATTTAGAGACAAACTCCGCCGCCTCGTCGTCGTCGCCGTCCGGTATGGAGTAGAAGTACGGCGTCTCGGCCGAAAATTCGCCGCCGCACGTGTCCACCATTTTGAATACTGTGTTTTCGCCGGTCGGCGGGCGTCGCCGCATGTCGGCAAGTTTGTGCAGGAACCAGCGGTCGATTTTCGTGATATCGAATATTTCGTCGATGCCGGCGCCGCGTCCGAGCGATTCGTATATCGCGAATACGCGCTCGTCCGTGGCCGCGCGTATGAGACCGTCGAGTTCCGCGTCCGTCAGGTTTTTCAGGCGCGGCAGTTCAAGCGAAGAGAGACCCAGCTCGGCGCCGCGCACGGCTTTGAGCAGCGCCGTTTCGAACGTGTCGGCGATACTCATTACCTCGCCTGTGGCTTTCATCTGCGTGCCCAGCTCACGTTTGGCGTAGACGAATTTGTCAAACGGCCACTTTGGGAGTTTGACGGCCACGTAGTCGAGCGTCGGCTCGAAAGCGGCGAAAGTTTTCCCCGTGACGGCGTTCGGTATCTCGTCAAGCGTGTAGCCGAGCGCTATTTTCACGGCCACCTTGGCTATGGGATAGCCCGTCGCCTTTGAGGCGAGCGCGGACGACCGCGACACGCGTGGATTGACCTCTATTACAACGTAGTCGAACGAATCGGGATCCAGCGCGAACTGCACGTTGCAACCGCCCTCCACGCCAAGCGACGTGATGATGTCCAGCGCGGCGGAGCGGAGCATCTGATACTCCTTGTCGGCGAGCGTTACCGCGGGCGCTATGACGATGCTGTCGCCCGTGTGTACACCGACAGGATCAAAGTTCTCCATTGAGCACACGGCTATGACGTTGCCGAGGCGGTCGCGCATGACCTCAAACTCAATCTCCTTCCATCCGGCGACGCTCTTTTCAACGAGTACCTGACGTATCGGAGAGAGTTTCAAGCCGTTGGAGGCAATGTCGCGAAGTTCCTTTTCATTCGACGCGATCCCGCCGCCCGCGCCGCCCAGCGTAAACGCCGGGCGCACTATCACGGGATAGCCCAGCTCTTCCGCGAGCGAAACGGCGGATTCCGCGTCCTCCGCGACGGACGACGGGATTACGGGCTGTCCTATCGACATCATCGTATCTTTGAACATCCGGCGGTCCTCCGCCTTGTCTATCGTCTCCGGCGACGAGCCGAGCAGACGCACATTGTATTTGTCTAGGACGCCGCCGCGCGCGAGCATCATGCAGAGCGTCAGCCCCGTCTGCCCGCCGAGCCCCGACAGTATGCTGTCGGGGCGCTCCTTTTCTATTATCCTCCGCACGGTGGCGAGGGTGAGAGGTTCAAGATAGATCTTGTCGGCCATCACGCCGTCTGTCATGATCGTGGCGGGATTTGAGTTGACAAGCACAATTTCGACGCCGTCCTCGCGCAGCGCACGGCAAGCCTGTGTTCCCGCGTAGTCGAATTCGGCCGCCTGTCCTATGACTATGGGGCCGGAACCTATCACAAGGACCCTCTTTATGGATTTATCGAGCGGCATTGCGCTTTACCCCCATTGAATCTGTGAATCTGTCGAACAGAAATGAAGTGTCGCGCGGACCCGATGCCGCCTCCGGGTGGAACTGCACGGAGAAGATCGGTTCCGATTTATATATGATTCCCTCGTTTGTGCCGTCGTTGACGTTTACGAACCACTCGCCGGCCGCCGCGCCGTCTATGCTGCCGGAGACTACCGCGTAGCCGTGATTCTGGCTTGTGATATATGTCTTTCCCGTCGTGAGCTCCTTTGCCGGCTGATTTGCGCCCCTGTGTCCGTATTTGAGTTTTTCGACGCCGAAACCGTGAGCGAGCGCGAGGAGTTGATGCCCGAGACATATCCCGAACATCGGCGTACCCGACGCGCACAGTTCGCGCAGCGCACTTACGACGGGAGCGTTTTCGCCGTCACGCGGATCGCCCGGCCCGTTGGAGAGCATTATCCCGTCGGGGCGCGACGCCAGAATCGCCCCCGCCGGCGTATCGTGCGGGAACACGGTCACGTCGCATCCGCGCTTGAGCAGCTCGCGCTTGATATTCTCCTTGAGTCCGTAGTCCATGAGCGCCACGGAGTACCGCCCTCCCGCGCCGGCGGTATGCGGCGCCTTCGATGAAACGGCGGCCAGGGCGCCCGATATCCTGTAGTCCCTTATCGCCGACATATCGGCTCTGTCCGGGCGGCGCGTTATCATAGCGTTCATGACGCCTCTCTCGCGTATGATCTTTGTGAGGCGCCGCGTATCTATGCCGCACAGTCCGACGACGCCGCGAGCCCGTAAAAAAGCGTCAAGATCGCCTCTGCTTCTGAAATTAGAGGGTTCCTGACACCACTGTCTGACAATATATCCTTTGACCGCGACCGAGTCGCTTTCAAAATCCTCCGGGATGACGCCGTAATTTCCGATGAGGGGGAACGTCTGCGTCACTATTTGTCCGTAGTAGCTCTTATCGGTCAACGTCTCCAAATAGCCCGTCATCCCCGTTGTAAAGACCGCCTCGCCGACGACGTCGCCCTCGGCGCCGAATCCGCGGCCCTCGAACACGGCGCCGTCCTCCAGCACCAGATACGCCCTGTCAGGCATACAACCAACACCTCCCAATTTCGGAATCGCCGCGCCTGTCTCGCTCCCGCCGCGGCGGACGCGGCGATCAGCTCTCGTATGTTTTCAAAATATCTTCGGCGACGGCGCGTCTTGTCGCGCGGGCGTCCATTGCCTGTCTCTCGATGTATTTGTGCGCCTCCGATTCCGACATCGACAGATACGCTATGAGCATACATTTGGCGCGATCAATGATGCGTATGTCCTCAATCTTCTGCTGGAGGCGCTTGTTTTCGCGCCGCATTATCTGCAGCCGCTTGTGCGCGGCCTGCGACATTTTTACCGCGTTCCAGAAGAGAGCCTTGTTTATCGGCTTCGCGACCGTCAGGATACCGTGTTCCTCGACCTTGACCGACACGTTCTCGGCGATCTCGGTTTTTACGAGCAGTATCACCTCACTCGTGCTGTTCACGGCGATGTCGCGCGCGAGTACATCCCCGAACTCGTCCTCAAGCGGGGCGTTTATAACGCACAGTTCATAATCCGCCGCTCCGGGATCGAGCGCGGAGCGTCTGGCTTCGACGCCCGTTTTCGCGGCGGACACCTTCAGCACCGACGCCTGCATAAGCATCTCCGTCAGCAGATCCAGACTCTTTTCACCGCTTGAAACCGCAAGCGCGCTATCCAATATCCCGCCGTCCTTTCTCCGCACGAACAAAATCATTCCGATTCGAACTGTCCGGCAGTATATCATACTACCGTCCGCATTACAAGCCGGTTGAATAATTTCGTTTGTGATGGCTTCGCCATCACAAACGAAATGATTTTTCTCTATTTTAGGTATTTACAATAACAAATCATTCTGCTAGACTGGTAGGCGCTACGTATTTGTTTGGCAGATTCAACGGAAGAGAGGCGGAATGGAATTGAGCTTGGCAAGGGTAACGATGTACATTAATGGCGTTGAGCGGGCGCTGCTGTGCGATCTCGAAAAGGACACGCTGGCGGGCGTGTTGCGCCGGAACGGTTTTACCAGCGTGAAAGTGGGCTGCGGCGCGGGCGTTTGCGGCGCGTGTTCCGTTATACTGGGCGGTGATGTCGTCAGGGCGTGTACGCGAAGGATGAAGAATGTGCCGGAGTTTTCCGAGATTACGACGATAGAGGGCATAGGGACGCCGTCCAATCTGCATCCGCTGCAGCTGGCGTGGATCACGCACGGAGGCGCGCAGTGCGGTTTCTGTTCGCCGGCATTCATCGTGTCGGCGTATCAACTCTTGCGTGAGAACGCGAGTCCCACGCGCGAGCAGGTGCGGGAGTGGTTCAGGGCGCACCGCAACGTCTGCCGATGCACGGGGTACAAACCGCTCGTGGACGCCGTGATGGAGGCGGCGGCAGTCATGCGAGGGGAGAAGACGGCGCGCGACATCACTTATGATTTCGAGGGAGAGAAGGATATATACGGCTCGCGCCATCCGCGCCCGACTGCCGTGGCCAAGGTCTGCGGCGTCACGGAGTACGGCGACGACCTCAAATACCGTATGCCGCGCGATACGGCGCATCTCGCCGTAGTGCTCGCGGAGGCGCACCACGCCCGCATAATCGACATAGACGTCTCCGAGGCGGAGCACAGTCCCGGAGTCATCAAGGTCATGACCGCAAAAGACGTGAAAGGCCCGAACAACATGGCCTCGCCCGCCGTCATCCCGCGCCAGAAGGGGCAGGGAATAACGGAGTTTCCGATCATAGCGGGAGAGATAATCAACCGCCGCGGGGACGTTGTCGCACTCGTCGCGGCCGACACGGAGGAGCACGCGCGCGAGGCCGCGAAAAAAGTCAAACAAAATCTTGAGCTGTTGCCGTCGTATATGACATTCCCCGAGGCCGTACAGCCAAACGCCATACAACTCCACAAGACGCTGCCGAATTTCTATATGGAGCAGCCGCTTTTTAAGGGAGAGGATACGGAGGAACTTTTTGATAACGCGGCGCACGTCGTAGAGGGCAGTTTCCACTCGCAGCACGAGCCGCACCTGCCCATAGAACCCGACGTCGTGCAGGGATATATCGGCGCCGACGGACTCATAACGCTCCAGGGTAAATTCCAGAGCATCACGGAATCCATGCACGAGGTATCCATGGGTACGGGCATTCCGGTGGAGAAGATGAGGTTCATAATGAATCCCGCGGGCGGATCGTTCGGATACTCCACAAGCCCGAACGTGTACGGCCTCGTGGCGACAGCCGTGCAGAATCTGGAGCGCCCGGTGACGCTGACGCTCAGCTACGCGGAGTTCAACCACACCACGGGAAAGCGCTCCGCGAGCTACACGAACGGGCGCCTGGCCTGCGATGAAAACGGCAAGATCATAGCCGCCGAATACGACGCGGCGCTCGATCACGGCGCGTACGCCGTCGTCTGCGGACATATATTCAATAACCTCATCGGCGTGGCGTTCCACGGGTACAATGTACCAAACATCAAGGCGCTCGCGCGCGCGGGGGCGACAAACCACGCGTTCAACACGGCCTACCGGGGCTTTGGAGCGCCGCAGATATACACGGCGTCGGAGGCGCTTGTAGACATGCTCGCTGAAAAGGCCGGCGTCGATGCGTTTGAATTCCGACTGAACAATCTGGCAAAACCGGGAGACACGTCGATAAACAGTATGCCGCTCTACGACTACGAGGCGTACCCGCGCGTCATGGAGAAGCTGCGCCCCGTGTACGAGCAGTACAAGGCGGAGGCCGAGGCGGCTAAAAAAGAGGGCAGACACGTCGGCGTCGGCGTGAGTATGGGCGGCTTCCTCATCACCGTCGGCATGTTCGACCAGTCGGAGGTCGCGTTGGAACTCAATCCCGACGGGAGCATCACTAACTATAACACGTGGGAGGACGTCGGGCAGGGCGGTGATATAGGCGCGCTGACGCACACCGTGAAAGCTCTTGAGCCGCTCGGCGTAAAGGCCGACCGTGTGCATCTTGTCATGAACGACTCCAAGACGTGTCCGGATACGGGACTTGCCGCCGCGTCGCGCTCGCACTATATGGCCGGAAACGCCACTATCGACGCCGCGAATAAACTGATGGACGCCATGCGCAAGCCGGATGGGAGCTGGCGCACATACGAGGAAATGACGGCGGAGGGTATCCCGACGAAATACATCGGGCATTACGATCAGGCGGGGTTGGGACTGCCGCCCGGCCCGGATCCGAACACGGGAATGGGTGAGAAAAATCCGACGTATATGTACTGCGCGAACGTCGCGCTGGTCGAGGTGGACGTGAATACGGGCAAGACGCAGGTACTCAGATACACAACGTCGGCCGATGTCGGGCGCATTGGGAATCTGCTGTCCGTGGAGGGGCAGGGATACGGCGGCCTGTCGCACAGCATAGGCTTCGCGCTGTCCGAGGAGTACGACGCTCAGGATAAGCACGGCAATATGGCGGCGTGCGGCATCCCGACGATAGACATGATTCCGGACGACTTCAACCTCATATTCACCGAGTCAAAGCGGCCGAACGGGCCTCACGGGTCGTGCGGCTGTTCAGAAGTATTTCAGTGTTCGAACCACATGGCCGTGATAAACGCCATCAACAACGCGTGCGGTGTGAGGATATACGCGCTGCCGGCAAAGCCGGAGAAAGTGAAGGCGGCGTGGGCGGCGAAGCAGCGCGGCGAGGACTTGACGCCGGAGCCGTATTTCCTCGGTTCGGACTTTGAGGAAGAACTGGAATATATAAAGGCTAATCCGATATAGAGGGGAGTGCGCCGAATGCCGTTTGTAACTTCCGGGGGGATGTTCAGGGACGCGTACGGGGGCGGATACGCCGTCGGGGCGTTCAACGTGAACAACATGGAGATTATTCAAGGTATAACGGAGGCTGCGGCGGAGGTCAGAGCGCCGCTCATATTGCAGGTGTCGGCGGGCGCGCGCAAATACGCAAAGCACGTGTATCTGCTCAAACTCGTCGAGGCCGCTCTCGAGGACACGGGGCTGCCCATATGTCTGCACTTGGACCACGGCGAGAATTTTGAGATATGCCGGTCGTGCGTCGACGGGGGATTTACGTCTGTCATGATAGACGGCTCCAGGCATACGTTTGAGGAGAATGTCAGGCTGACATCCGAGGTCGTGAAGTACGCGCACGACAGGGGAGTCGTCGTGGAGGGGGAGCTGGGCAGACTGTCGGGCGTTGAGGACGACGTATCCGTCGCGGATGAGGACGCGCAGTTCACGCGGCCGGACGAGGTGGAAGAGTTCGTCTCACGAACGGGCGTGGATTCGCTGGCGATAGCCATAGGCACGAGCCACGGGGCGTATAAGTTCAAGCCCGGCCAGAAGCCGCGGCTGCGGTTCGACATACTTGAAGACGTGGGGAAGCGGCTGCCGGGTTTTCCGATAGTGCTTCACGGCGCGTCGTCGGTGGCGCCGGAGTTTGCGGAGATAATCAATCGAAACGGCGGCGCCATGCCGGACGCCGTGGGCATACCCGAGGATATGCTGCGCGAGGCGGCGAAGATGGCTGTCTGCAAGATCAATATCGACACCGATCTGCGTATGGCGATGACGGCGGGCATACGCGAACATATGGCCGCCAACCCCTCGCACTTCGATCCGCGCGAATATCTGCGACCGGGGCGCGACAACATACGCGCGCTCGTGCGCAATAAGCTCGTCAACGTGCTTGGCTGCGACGGTAAGGCATAGACACACAGGCCCGCCCGCCGCGACTCCGGCCGGCTCACTTTCGCAGCGTCACATGTATCGCGATGGCGGTCATGTCGTCCTCGGGGAATTCGTTTTTCGCGGCTGCCTCCACTATCTCTTTGGAGAGATCTTTTGGGTGCTCGCCGTCGAACGACTCGATGATGTCGGTGAGCCACTTGTCGTCCCCGCCGCCGAGCACGCCGTCGCTCACTATGACGGCGACGCTGTCCGCGCCGACGTCCGCCCTTATCTTGTCGGGCGGATCGTGGGGCGCGCCGAGTCCCGCAGCGAGACTCGTACCCGATATGCGCTTAACGGCGCCGCTCCGCTTCAAATACGAGGGGGCGGCGCCGTATTTGAACATGTTCATCTCGCCGGAAAAGAGATTAAGGCATATGAGGTCCACCGCCGTGCAGTCCGTGTCGTCCTCATTTTTAAGGAGCATAACGTCGGAGAGCATACGCATGGCCGTCTCGGGAGCGACGCCCGAACACAGGAGACGCTCGAGTATCTTTGTCGCCGCGGCGCTGCTGCGCGCCGCTTCCTCCCCGGCGCCCATGCCGTCGGAGAGCATCACGTACAGTGTGCCGTCGTCCGTCTTGAAGTACGCGCCCCTGTCTCCGCTGACGGGATTGCCGCGCCGCTTCATGCACGATATGCCGACAGTGACGGCCAGAGGCTCCGCTTCCAGAAGCGTGAGCTTGTCCGGCGCGAACACGCCGGACGGCGCGCACAGGCGGACGCCGAGGACGGTCGACAGTTTTTCCAGATAATCGTCGTCGCGGCGAAGCGACGATATGCCGGCGCCCGCGATCTCGGCGTGAAGTCTGTCGCGGCGATCGCGGAAGACGGCGGCCTCCGCTTGATGTCCGAGACTTTGCAAATATTTGCGGAGCTTTGTCTCAAGCTCCGGTTCAAAGCCTATACCGTTCCCCAACTCCGTCGATATACCTTTGAGAATGGAGGATATGTCGGAATACTGGCTGCATACCGCCCCCAGATTGCGCGACAGTCTGTTTCGCAGCTGTCTGCGGTACAGCAGTTCTCGCAGCTCGAGGTTTACGGCGTTTGCGAAGCTGCCGAGACTGGAGCAGCTTTCCGTGAACCAGTCGGGGAAGTCGCCGGCTTCGATTCTGCCGCGCTCCAGCATTTTCGGAGATATATTGTTCATCACGTCGAGCGTGGACTGGTACTCGCGTTGCCAGCAGACGGCGGCCCGTTTGCATTTGCGGCACACCGAGTCCGCCGCCCGGTCAAAAACAGCGGCGATGTCGTTGTCGTTGCGCCGCGTGACCGACGCGGATTTTACCGAGTTGTGTATCTCGCGAAACGCCGCGGACGCCTGTTCCACCCTGTTTTTTGTATACTCGCGCGCTTTGAGCGCGCCGCCTCCGCCGGGCGGGGATGGGAACAGCACGCTCAGTCTTGACAGTATTGTCTGCGGAAGCAGCATAAACACGACAGAGGCGATAAAGACCTCATAGACGAGCGCGATGCTGCCTGTAAAGCCGGTGAACAGCAACGCGAGAGCGGCGTCCACAAGTATGAACGCCAGCGCGAACGTAAAACGGCTGCGTCCGGAGAACATGCCCGATACGAGTCCGGCTACGCCGTATGCCGTTCCGAATATCGGCGGAGCGCCGAACGCGGCGTCCATTGACAGTCCGATGCACACTCCAACTGCGGCGCCCATGCCGACGCCGCCCTTGAAGGCCGCGAAGAACACCGCCATCACAGCGAGCGAGCGCCCTACCGATACGATTGAGAATATCCGGACGCCGGCCAATGAAATCAGCAGCGTGGAAAACAGGATCAGAACGCTTATCGTGTGCGTGACCTCCGCGCGGTGCTCAAATCCCCACCGTCCGGACCACGGCGAGAGCGCTATTTTATAGAAGTAGGCGCAGCCACCGGCGAGGATGGCGTCGGTCAGCGCGAGTATCGCGGCCGCCGCCGTCCAAACCGTGTCAGAGATGGCGATGAGACCTATGCACGCGGTTATAACGAACGCCGATACGGGCATAAACCACGCGCCGCGCCCGAATTCCGTGTCGCGGAACACGACGGACGCGGTACACACCAGCAGCGCGACGGCTATGTATTTGACCGACCACAGGAACGGTCCGAAGAGGATGTATCCGAGTACGCCGCCTGTCAGCGCCACCACGCTGCCGGACGCGCTCGCGGACGCCGCGATAAAACCCACGGCAAATGGGGACAGGCCGCCCAGAACATTCGCGCCGGTCAGCGAAAACGCCGCCAGAAACCGCGCGGCGTACTCCGCCGCCACCCTGACGCCCCTCGCGCCGGCCTCGCTCTGTCTGAACCGTCCCGTTCCCACATGCGACAAATGCCGGCGCAGCACATTACCAATCACAATAAAACGCCCCTTTTCATATTGGTCTACGCCAATAATTGTAGGGCGTTTCTATTGTGAAAAAAGTCATACTATGGTATTTTTATGTGTAATAACATGTCGGGAAATACCGGGTAATTTTGCAGTGGACGGGAGAGCGGCATGAATAGACCTTTTGCGGGCGCGCGGCGCCTTATCCGCCGTCAGCCGGCGTTGATGTACAGTAAGTCCATAGGACACGCCTTGACGCAAATGCCGCACGCGATACACTTGCTCGGAACCTCGCGGTCGGGACTCTTGACGACGACCTTAAACGGACACGCCTCGACGCATTTGCCGCAGCTTGCGCACTTTGATTTGTTTATCATGTATACGCCGTTTGGGTTTTGCGCGATAGCGCCGGCGGCGCACACTTTGGCGCACGCGCCGCATTGAACGCAGACGGCGGGCTTGACGGCGCCCTGCTTCTCCACGATGCGCACGCAGGACAGCCGGGGGTCGGCAGTCTTGTAAAACGCCTCTGAGCACGCTATTTCACACGCGATACAGCTCATGCAGCGACTGTCCTTATTGATAGCCAGTTTCTTCATTTCAACATCTCCAATTCAGGTCGGCGTATTGACGTCCGAACAGTTTATAGGCTTGCCGCGAACAAGACGCGCCCGCGGCGGGGGGGCGATGCGCGTGAGTGATTGTATCACACGCCGGCGCCGTTGACAACCGGGACCGGCGCGGATATAATTAAAGACGTAATTTAGTTTGAAAGAGGTCTGCATATGTCTGAACCCGTTATAAATGTGAAACGCAAGCCCGAGCATCAAGGAGCGCTGTTCATCGAATTTTGCAACCCGGACGCGATGAACGCGTACACGCCGGAAATGATGCGCCAGCTGACGTCGGCGCTGCGCGCGGCGCGGCTTGACGACAGCGTGAGGGTGGTGGTCCTGTCGGGCGCCGACGAGCGCGCGCTGTCCGCCGGTCTGTCGATGGATGAACTGCGCAAAATGAAAACGTACGACGACTTTGCCGTCTTTTACACCCTCGGGCTGGAAATACGCGAGGCTATAGCGGCGCTCGATAAGCCGATGATTTCCGCCGTCATGGGCAACTGCGTCGGCGGCGGATTTGAGATTTCGCTGTGCTGCGATTTGATTTACGCCGCGGAGGGCTCAAAATTTCTTCTCCCGGAGATAAAAATCGGACTGACTCCGGGCGGCGGCGGCGCCATCAACCTGCCGAAAAAACTCCCGCCGAACCGCGCGTTTGAAATGCTGCTGTTCAGCGAGCGCGTCACTGCGGAGGAACTGAAAATGTGGGGCGTCGTCAATAAAGTGTTTCCCGTCGAGACGTTCTGGGAAGAGGTCGGCAAGCGCGTTGACAAGATATTGGCCATGCCGCCCATAGCGGTGAGCGGCCTGCGGGAACTCATGAACAGCGCGGTTATCTCTTCAGACGACCGTCTGCTGCTCAAGACGGAGCGCAAACTGGCTATCGATACGATGTGTACGGAGGATTTTCACGAGGCTGTGGCGGCGTTTCAGGACAAGAGAACGCCGGTGTTCAGAGGGAAATAACGCCCCGATGAGATTTTGCATCGAGACGCTTGGGTGTAAAGTCAATCAATTTGAATCGCAGGCGGTCGAGGCCGCCCTGACGGCGCGCGGACACTCGGTATGCGCGCCGGGGGACGGCTGCGACGCGTGCATCGTAAATACGTGTTCCGTTACGGCGGAGAGCGGGCGCAAGTCGCGTCAGGCCGTGAGGCGTCTGAAGCGGATGGAAGGCGGCGCTGTCATAGCGGTGTGCGGATGCTACGCGCAGTTATCTCCCGGAGACGCCGCGTCCCTGGGCGCCGACGTCGTCATGGGTGCCGGGGACAGGATGAAGTTAGTCGACGCCATCGAGCGGCTATGCGAAGCGCGCCGCAAAAACCCGGGTGAGACGGGGCGCGTCATAGACGTCGGGGACGCGTCGTCAAGGCGCGAGTTTGAGAAGCTGTCAGGCGGGAGCGGCGGCGGCAGAACGCGCGCGCTTTTGAAAATACAGGACGGGTGCGATAACCATTGCGCGTACTGTGTCATACCGCGCGCGCGCGGGCGCGGACGTTCTCTGCCGCCGGACGAAGTGGGGGCGCAGGCCGGGCGGTTGAGCGGCGCCGGGTACCGGGAGATTGTCATAACGGGCATTGAGATTTCGTCGTATGGCAATGACAGCGGCGGAGGATACAGTCTGAGCGACGCCGTCCGGGCCGCCGCCGCAGACGCGCCGGAGGCGCGTCTGCGGCTGGGCTCGCTGTGGCCCGGCGCCGTCACGCGCGAGTTCGCGCGCGCGCTGGCGGAGATACCGGGGCTGTGTCCGCACTTCCATCTGTCGCTCCAGAGCGGGTGCGATAAGACGCTGCGGCGCATGGGCCGGCGGTACGCGGCGGCGGACGCCGCGTCCGCGGTGCGCGCGCTGCGCGGCGAGTTCCCCGGGTGCGGAATAACGGCCGATCTCATAGCGGGCTTTCCCGGTGAGACGGACGGCGAGTTCAGTGAAACGCTCGACTTCATAGAGAAGTGCGCGTTTTCGCGTATGCACATATTTCCGTTTTCCGCCAGGCCCGGGACGGCGGCGGCGGCGATGCCGGATCAGCAGACGCGGGATGTAAAGCGAGCGCGAGCCGCCGCCGCGCGCGCTTTGGCCGGGTGCATGTCGCGGGAGTTTGCGCGCAGTAACGTAGGCGCCGCCGCCGACGTCCTCTTTGAGACGGAGAGCGGCGGCGTGTCGGCGGGATACGCGGGCAACTATCTGAGGGTGTACGCTCCGGGCGGCGGTATGCGCAATCTGACGCGGCGCGTCGTCATAACGCGGGCGATCGGGGAGGATGCGTTCGGCGTCGTCGGCGGGTAAGCGCGCGGCCGCATACCTCAGAACAATAGTTGATACAGCGCGTCGAACAGCCGGGCGGGGCCGCTGTCCCCCTCCGGGGGCGCGTTGATTTCCTCCGCGACATCGTCGACATCCGCCTGGGTGAGCGGCTGCGGAGCGGGCAGCGCTTCACCCGCGAAGTGCTCGCGCAGCATTTCAATGGGAGTCAGCTTAGCGTCTTTCATGAGCCGCGGCTGCCAGTCGTCCTCAAGACGGTCGAGCAGGATACACGCGAATCCGCCGACGTTGTAACCCTCTTTCACGAGTCCGTGATCTACGTAGACGTCCTCACGAGTCGCCAGCAAGGCCAGAGCGCGCGTCAAATCGTCCTCGGTTTTGACTTTATCCGGGTAGGAGGAATAGAGACAAGAGATCAGTTCGTAGTAATACGCCGTACCCTCTATTCGGTCCGCGAAAGCCGAGTTTTTGAAATCGTCCGGGAATTGCGCCTTGTAATCGTCGTAAGTCGCGAGGGCGTCCAGAATCAAAGCTGTGTCGCCCGGAGCGGCGATCGCTCTGAGCAGTTGGCGCTGGAGCAAATCGCGCTTCGCTCTGGCTGCGGTGTTCTCTGTGAATTCCTCGCGCTGCGTGTTTGGCATATCCTTAACGTCCGCCCACTTTGCCTGTTCGGCGCCGTGAAAATCTTCGTGGGTGAAGGTGATGAACGGGTCGTACGAGCCGAGGTGGAGGTACTGCTGGTACAGCAGTACGTTGCGCAAGTCGTCCTCCGACACGGAGAGATATATTCCGCCGTCAAACTCACTGAACCCCCCGGAGTACGCCATGCGCTCAAGTCCGCAGTCCAGCGCGTCGTCCCGCGACAGCGGTGTTACCGTACCGTCCGGCGCGATGCGCCAGAATTTGCCGCTGTCTACGGCCTCCACTATAACCAGGCGGTCAACGAGCGCGTTGTCACTCCAAAGTTTGGGCGCGACACGGCTGTAATTTTTCACCTGTTCCGCGAGCAGCAGAATATATCCGTCCATTGTCGAAGGCTGCGCGTGAGCCTGTACGCCCAATGTGAACTCCGCGTTTTGCGCGGGCGGTATAGTCGGCGTTTCGGACGATCGCGTCTTGAACAGGAATCTGTGTCCGACAAAGACTGCGCCGTACACAAGTCCCACCAGCGCAACCGCCGCAATGATAAGCGTTCTTAATACTTTGAGAAATTTTCGCATTTATTTCCTTTCGACTGCATATTGAAACAATGTAACTCGCGGGAAAACCTACCAAATCGAGATGCCGAAGCACGCGCTATCATACCACACGTCAGTTGTAAATAGCAAGAAAATATGAATAAGAATATTTTCGTTTGTAGCGATTTTCGATCTCCCGTCCTTTTCGGCGTAGGCGAAAAGAATTTTTGCGAGGAGTGCGTCCCGTGCGACGGAGCAAAAATTGTAATATTTTGCATTTTCCGGGGATTTATTCCTCGGAAAATGCTCTTTGCGAGCCGCGCACGGCGAGATCCCTGCTCCCGTGACTCGTTTGTGATGGCGAAGCCATCACAAACGAAATTATTCATTAAGGAGAACGATAAAATGTATAACTTGCGAGATGAAATCTCCGGGGAACCGGCACATGGCACAGTCCCGCGCACATTCAGGTACGGCGCGCCGA
>JAITKI010000083.1 GCA_031278515.1 Oscillospiraceae bacterium
CGCGCGGCTTTGATCTGGCGAGTCTGCTGCCGAACCTTCCCGGTCTGGCGGACGCGCGGTACGCTCCCGCTATCACATCGGACGACGGCAAAATACTGGGCGCGCTTAATTATAGTCCCGGCGGTACATTGAACATTTCAGTGCTGTCCGGAGCGACCGCAGGCAATACGGCGACCGTGGCGGTCACGGTGAGCAGCGGTAATTACAACGACTTTGAGGCTGAGATCACCGTAACGGCCGTCGATAAAACAGACGTGACAATCAGCGGCTTGACGGCCGCAGGCGGCGTTTACAACGGAAGCGCGTACGCCGGCTACAGCGGCTCGGCGACTTTCACGCAAAATGGCGTCGGCGCCGTGAATCCGGGGAACGCGACGCTCACTCCGCGTTACACCGGGACCACCGCCTCGGGCGACGCTTATAACAGCGGCGAGGCGCCATCCCTCGCAGGCAGCTACACGGTGACGCTGGCGCTGGAAAATGACGGGATGTATTACGGCCGGTGGACGGGTAGTTTCACGGTCGAGAAGGCCGAACCATCCCTGCCGTCCGCGCTGACGGCCGTATACGGGCAGACATTGGCGGACGTTGAGCTTCCAGGGGGCGCGGCCCTTGTTTGGAATGACGCCTCCGCGTCGGTCGGGGACGCCGGAACAAGGTATTTTAAGGCGTCGTACACGCCGTCCGACACGGCAAACTACAAAACGCTGCCCGACGTCCAAGTGAAGGTCGAGGTGGGCCGTAAGCCGCTGACGATAGGCGTATCCGCGCTTGACCGCACGTACGACGGCACGATGTCCGTGGCGCTGCAGATTGGCGCGCTCAGCGGCGTGCTGCCGGAAGATGAAGAGTACGTATCGTGCGGGGTCGAAGCGTCGGCTGCGGACAAAAACGCGGGGAGCGCTAAGGCCGTCACGGCGAGCCTTTCGTTGACGGGGACAAGAGCCGGTAATTACTCTATAGCGCAGACGGCGGAACTGACTGTAAACATCGCGCCGAAGGAGATTACAGCCGACGACATAACGCTCGGCTCGCCCGGCAGGACATATAACGGCGGCGTGGCGGCGTCGTTTACCGCGCAGTTCAAATCCGGCGTCATAGCGACGGGCGACAAGGTGACGCTGACGCTGACGGGAGAATACGATACCGCCGATATCGGCTCGAACAAGACTATTACAATCACGGGTTGGAGCTTATCGGGCGGCGACGCGGGCAATTACGTCCTCGCCGGCGAACATCCCGCGACGGCAATAGGCGCCATAACGCAGCAGACGTCGTCCGGGGGCGGTTCGGGCGGAGGGGGTCTGTCGCTGTCGCCGTCCGCGGGGGAATCCGAATCAGAATCCGAAACGCCGTCCGGCGGCCCGGTGTCCGTCAGCTATACGCAGACGGGAGGGAGTGTGGCGGTAGATCTGCCCGACAGCAAGGTATCGGAGATAATCGTCAAGGCAGACGCCACGGCGACAATCGACGTTTCAAAAGCCTCGGGAGCGGCTGCGGCGTCTCTGCCGGCTGCGGCGCTGGTCAAGTTCGCGGACGCCGGTCTGGCTGTTGAGATAAAGCTCCCGCAGGGGAGCGTTACGCTGGAACCGGACGCCGCGAAA
Source organism: Oscillospiraceae bacterium (assembly GCA_031278515.1). GTDB lineage: Bacteria > Bacillota > Clostridia > Oscillospirales > Oscillospiraceae > JAISBX01. The sequence goes on from JAITKI010000083.1 coordinate 1,605, forward strand.
TCGCTCGCCGAGCAGGCCGGCGGCAGCGTGTCCGTGAAGCTGGCGGCCGTCTCGGCGTCGTCGCTCAACGCGAGCCAGAGAGAAGCCGTGAAAAACGCGCCCGTATTCGACATTTCAGTGTCGAGCGGCGATGTCGCCGTCACGTCTTTCGACGGCGCGCAGATTCGCGTGTCACTGCCGCACGCGCTGGAATCGGGACAGAGCCCGGAGAACGTCGTCGTGCGCTATATCGACGACGTCGGCGGCGCGCGTGACATGGAGACGTCGTACGACTCGCGCGCGCAGATGGTGAGCTTTACGACGGACCACCTCTCGCTGTACGCGATAGCGTATGACGATACGCCCGTCCCGCAGCCGTGGCGGAACCCATTCGCCGATGTGCGTGAGGGCGACTGGTTCTATTCCGATGTGGAATACGCGTATACAAGTGGTCTCATGGACGGCGTTACCGCGACGGAATTCAGCCCGAACGCGCCGATATCCCGCGCGATGCTCGTCACGATACTGTACAGACACGCGGGCGCGAAATTGGAAACCGGGGCGGGAGACGCGCCGTTTTACGACGTACCCGCGGACCAATGGTACTCCGAGGCCGTGGCGTGGGCTTCCGCGAGCGGGATAGTCAACGGCGTAGGCGGCAATAAATTCGCGCCGGACGAAAATGTCACGCGTGAACAATTCGCGGCGATACTCCTGCGGTACGCCGAGTTCGCGGGCGACGGGCCGCAGGGCGGATGGGCCGTGCGCCTTGACTTCACGGACGTCGGGGAGATATCCGACTGGGCGACGGAGGGAGCGATGTACTGCTTCATGCGGGGCGTCATTACGGGAAAGCCCGGAAACCTGTTCGATCCGCGCGGCGGCGCGACGCGCGCCGAGGCGTCCGCGATGATGCGGCGATATATCGAGAACGCGAAGTAAAAGGAGCGGTTATACGGTGAAAGTAAAGATTTCCGCCGACAGTACATGCGATCTGCCGCGCGAACTCGTCGAAAAGTACGATATCGGCATAATCCCTCTCTACATAGTGCGGGACGGGGAATCGTACAAGGACGGTGTTGAGATCACCCCCGACGACTTGTTTGACTATGTTGACAGCGGCGCCGGCGCGTGCCACACGGCCGCGGTGAACATCGCAGACTACACCGACGCGTTCACATCATATCTGCGGGAGTACGACGCCGTCGTGCATATCAACATAAGCGCCGCCATATCCGCGTGCAACCAAAACGCGCTCATTGCCGCGTCGGAGTTCACAAATGTGTTTGTGGTGGACTCGAAAAATCTCTCGACGGGTTCGGGGCATCTCGTGTACGACGCCGCCCTTATGGCCGCGGAAGGCGTTGCTCCCGAGGAGATTGCGCGCCGCGTCTCCGATTTGGCGCCGCTCGTTGACGCGAGCTTTGTGATAGACAAGCTCACGTACCTGCACAAAGGCGGACGCTGTTCGTCACTCGCCGCCCTCGGCGCGAATATACTCAAGCTAAAGCCGTGCATAGAGGTGACGGGCGGTAAGATGGACGTCGGCAAGAAGTATCGGGGCAGCTTTGACAAGGCCGTCTCCCAGTACGTGGCCGACAAGCTGTCGAATGCCGGAGAGATCGACGGGCGCAGGATATTTGTGACATATACGACGCGCGTCCCGCCGGAGATCGCGCTCTCTCTCACGGATACGGTGGCGTCATACGGGATTTTTGACGAGATAGCGGTCGCCACAGCCGGGTGCGCCATATCGAACCACAGCGGTCCCGTGTGTCTCGGAATCCTGTTCTACAGGACGCGGGTGAAGGGCGAACCGAACGAAAACGTTTGAAATGCTCACCGGGGACGCGGCAAGCGGGAACTTGAAGGCCGTGGCCGTTCTCGGACCCACCGCGTCCGGAAAAAGCGACGTCGGAATCGCGCTGGCGCGGCGCTTCGGCGGGGAGATAATATCCGCGGATTCACGGCAGGTTTACAGGGGTTTTGACCTGTGCAGCGGAAAGGTCACGCGCCGAGAGCGGGAGGAGACGGCTCACCATCTGCTTGATGTGCGCGACGTGGGCGAGCGGTTTTCCGTGGCGGATTTTCAGACCGAGGCGTACAGACTGATACCGGAAATATCCGCGCGAGGCAAACTTCCGATCATAGTCGGCGGGACGGGGCTGTATATCGACTCCGTGCTGTACGGGTATGACCTGACCGGGGGGCCGCCCGACGCCGCGCTCAGAGAAGAGTTGGAGCGCAAGACGGACGGCGCGCTCAGAGCGGAGCTTGAAAGCTTGAATGTAGTACACCGCGCGGAAGGTCCGGACTATACCCTGACCAGGCGCCGCGTTATACGGCTCATTGAGAGCGCCCGCTCCGGCGGCGCCGTGAGCCGCTCATACGCCCCGAGATTTGATATCCTGCCGCTCGGCGTGACGTGGCCGCGCGAAACACTCGACAGACGCATTGAGAAGCGTCTTCACGACCGGCTCGAAGCGGGCATGACCGACGAGGTGTCGGTTTTTTTGAGCGCGGGCGGCGACCCCGGGATCATGCTCGCGCTCGGCCTTGAGTTTCGCAATATCTGCGTGTATCTCATGGGCGCCCCGCAGGCGTCAGTCGGGGCGCACGACGCCTACGGAGCGCCCGTTGCGGCCGCCGATATGGAGCGGCGTCTGTATATGGAGATAAGGCGCTTCTCAAAGCGCCAGACGACGTGGTTCAAGCGGAATAAGGGCGTCGTCTGGCTCGATATGTCCGGCGACTACATCGCGCGGGCGTGTGATGAGACTGCGCGGTTCCTGGCCGGCGGCCGCGCAGAGTGAAGCTTTCACAATCACGCACGCCTGTGTGACTCGTTTGTGATGGCGAAGCCATCACAAATGAAAATATTCATGTAAGGTTTATTTTGAAAGGAACGGTATTTGACATATGAGGGTCAAACTGGCGCTTGCGCCTCGAATGGGCAGGCAGGTCGTCGTCGAGGAGGTTGAGCTCGACGAGCCGG
>JAITKI010000148.1 GCA_031278515.1 Oscillospiraceae bacterium
CGATTTCCATAGGCGGACTGTTTGATTTTCTCGACGGCATAATCGTGGACGTCGCCGTGACGCTTGAGACGAGCAAGAGCTTTGAGGACGCGCGATCCGTGCAGACGCTCGCGGTGGCAAACCAGAGGGAGTCTGTATCCGGCGTGAATCTCGACGAGGAGATGACGAATCTCATCAAGTACCAGCACGCGTACGGCGGCGCCGCCCGTGTCTTGACGGCCATGGACGAGGCGCTGGACGTGCTGATAAATAAGATGGGAGTAGTCGGAAGATAGTGAGCGCCCGGCGCCAAGGGCGTAGTATTTTCGCCCCAAATGCGGCGTTTCTTATTGGAATATTATAAGCGCTTGAGCGCAATCGCGTCCGGGCACTCCCGGAGGGCGTGTCGGCGCTTCTTGTTGGAAAGTAGGGGGAAACGTTTATGCGCGTGACCAGCTCGATGCTCGTGAATAACTTTATGCACAATTTGAATACCAATCTGCAAAAGGTCGATAAACTGCAAACCCAGCTTGCGCGCAACAGCAAGTTCGCCCACATAAGCGACGACCCCATAAGCGTGCTGTACGGACGCAACGCGCGGTACAATCTGCACTTGCTCGAACACTACAACACCAATCTCGACTACGGATCCGCGTGGCTCACAAAGGCGGAGGACGGACTCATGTCGCTGAGCAGCGCTCTTTCAGACGCGTATACCAATTGCATCGACAGCGCCACGGACGCCAAGACGAGCGAGGACAGGAAGGCGACGGCGCAGCTCATCGGGCAGGTGCGCGACAATCTGCTCGACGCGCTCAACGGCGCGTTCGGCGACAGGTTTGTATTCGGCGCGTACAATACGACGGGAATGTCCGACAGCGCCTCCGCCGTCGTCCCGCCGTTTACGGTGAATGGCGACAACCATCTCACATTTAATGGCGTTGACCTTGTGGACGCCACAGCCGATGAGAGGAAAGCGCTTATGAAAGATGTGCTCTCTCTGGAGATGGGGCCGGGGATCAACATGGCGATAACCCTCAACGGCGTCGAAGTTGCAGTATTTGACAACGAAGGAAATAACATATATAATATCCTCGACGACTTCTATAACGCCATGTGCGATGAAAATAGCACGGCCGAGGATATAGCGGAGTTTGTGAAGCCTCTGCAGGACGCGCGGGAGCACATCCTGGCGTTGACCGCGCAGACGGGCGGCAGGATGAACCGCGTGGAGATGCTTTCATCGCGGTATGAGCAGGATTACATCAACTACACGCAGATGAAGTCCGACGCCGAGGACGCGGACGAGGCGGAACTCATAATGATGTACGAGATGGCGCGAATGGTGTATGAGGCGTCATTGCAGACGGGCGCCAATATAATGCAGATGTCTCTTTTAGACTTTTTGGGGTAAAGACGTACAGGCAGCGTGAAGTTGCGGCGTGGCGCGCCGAGCGGCGGGGGCCGCGAGGCGCGTTCCCCGCGCAAGCGGTACCCCCGCGGACAGGTTCGCCGGGCGCCGGGAGTACGTAAGCGCGGCCGCGATTCATTTGCGGCAAGCGATATAGATAGGCAGGTGACTTTGTGTGGCTTTATCAAGACTTGTGGTAGAGCAGCAGTTTGCGGCGATAGGGGTGAACGTGACTCCGGCCCACATCGAGATCGAGATGCCCAAACTGAGCATGAATATCACTACGGAATTACCTAAAATGACAATCGACAGGAAGACCCCGACGTTTGAGATGGACTTTGATCCCTACATCGAGGGGGATATCCTGGAGCCGGACGTGCTGGTCGGGGAGAACATCGCCCGGAGCGCGTTCGAGGACGAGCGCAAGGACGGCGCCGCTCAGGCGCGGCCCGGCGGGCGCCGCGCCGCGGGCAGACGCGGGAGCCGCATCGCGCAGACGCCGCGCCGTAAGCTCAAGCAGCTTGCCCTGCGCGACATCAAGCTGAAGATCGCGCCTCCGAACCGTCCCAAGGTCAAGTGGGATCCCGGATATCTCCACATAGACTGGTCGGGCCACAGGATCAACATCGACTGGGAGGGCGAGTATATCCCCGATGTCACCGTAGACCCGCCGTACTCCATCGAGATATATCTGCGCAACAAGCCGTATTTCAGAATAACCGTCGAGGAGGGCGAGGCGCCGTATGAGGCGGGGAGGCGCGTCGATCAGGCGGTCTGAACGGCGTTGCGCGGCATGGGGAGAGGCATATGACGATTGACACGCTCAGGTTTGGGCCTGTTGAGGTAGATGAAGCGAGAGTTTTGATTTTCAAGTCCGGCTTGCCCGGACTTGAAGAGTATACGGACTTTGCGGTTCTGCGTTTTGAGGAGAGTTTTCCGATAGTATGGCTGCAGGCGGTCGCCGACAGGAGCATATGTCTGCCGGTGATAGACACGTTTTCCGTGGCGCCGGAGTATACGTTCGACATAGCGGACGAGGACGTCGCGGAGCTGTCGATTTCCGGGCCGGAGGACTTCCAGGTGCTGAGTGTGCTTGTTATACCGGAAAACCTCGAAAACATGACTGTGAATATGGCGGCGCCGATCATTGTCAACACGGCGACAGGCAAGTCAAAGCAGATAATTCTCGGCGGAGGCGATCACAGCGCGCGCGTCCCGATTTTCAAGGAGATATGCGCGCTCGTCAGGGAGGTGACCGCCAATGCTGGTACTGTCAAGGAGACTCAATGAGACCGTTGTAATCGGGGACGATGTGCGGATAACGCTGTTGGGGATAGACGGCGACAAAATCAAGCTTGGCATCGACGCCCCCAGGTCTGTAAAGGTTTTCAGGGAAGAGATACTGGAGGCGACGAGAACGACAAACAGACAGGCGCTGGACGCGCCGGTCGTCTCGTTTGACCTGTCGAAGCTGAAGGATGCGGGTAATACGAAAGGTGAGTAACGAAGTGACTGTCCGTCCGGACGCGGTCGGAGGCGTGACGGCGCGACTCGAAGTCGCGGCGATCGCTGCGACCGCGCCGTCGGCGGGAGACGCCGCTTTTTCCGCCGTGCTCGGCGGGGCGGTGAGCGCGGGCGCAGCGGTTGATCTGGACGCGATTTTTTCGCGCGCGTCGTCGGTCTACGGTGTCTCGGAGAATCTGCTGAAGGCCGTCGCGCGCGCGGAATCGGGGTTCAATCCGAACGCGGTGTCGCGGTGCGGCGCGGTTGGCGTGATGCAGCTCATGCCGGGAACGGCGCGCGCCCTCGGAGTGGCCGACTCCTACGATCCGGAGCAAAACATTATGGGCGGCGCGAAATATTTGCGGCAGATGCTTGATGAGTTCGGAGGGGACGTGGAGTTGGCGCTCGCGGCGTATAACGCGGGTCCCGGCGCCGTGCGGAAGTACGGAGGCGTACCGCCGTACGCGGAGACGCAAAACTACGTGCGGACCGTTGCGAATTACGCGGGCGACAGCGTTTCGGCCGGTGTGCGAACAGTAGCGGCGCGGTCCGCGGAGGGCGTTTTTGCGGTGTCCGGGAGCGGCGTAGAGGCGCTCAAGGAGGCATATTTGTTGAAGCTCCTCGAGATGGAGATGGGCGGGGACGACGACGACAAGGTGTGGTAGGCGTATCCGCGGGCGCGGCGGCTCCCGCGGATACGCTCGCGAAGGGGTGTTTTGACAGTGGAGAGAGCCTACGGGCGGCATGTGGCGCAGACTGCGCCGGAGTATTCGCTGTGTGCCGGCTGCAACAGCTGCGAGGCGATATGTTCGCTTGTACACGACGGTGTCGTCAGCCCGTCGCGCCGCCGTCTCGCGGTGAGACGCGATATACGAACCATGATGCACACAGTCTATTCGTGTCAGCACTGCGCCGACCGCCCGTGCTATGAAAAGTGTCCAAAGAAGGGAACGGCGATGAAGCTCACGCCGGAGGGCGTTGCGTATATAGATGAGTCGGAGTGCGTGGGCTGCGGACTCTGTTATAAGGCTTGCGTATTTGATCCGCCGAGAATCAATTATGTCAGAACCGCGCCGAAGGAGACGCGCCGCGCCCGCAAGTGCGACATGTGCTTTGAGCGCCCGGAGGGTCCCGCGTGCGTGCAGTGGTGTCCCGTGCGGTGTCTCGAGATCGAATGAGATGAGATAGCCGCGGCCGTTTGCGCCGAAGTAAAACGAAAGGTACGGACATTGTGATGTACGGATACGTCGGTAAAATAGCGCGGATAAATCTCACGGACGGGACGGTCACGGAGATCCCCACATCCAAATACGTTCCGGAAAATATCGGGGGGCGCGGCGTGTGCAACCGCATATTCTGGGATGAGATGAGGCCGGGCATAGGCGCTTTTGACCCCGAAAACATGCTGATATATATGACCGGTCCCACGGCGGGTACGGGTATACCCACGGGCGGGCGCAGCGTATTCACTGGTATCTCCCCCAATAGCTTCCCGGAGCAGTACGCGTGGAGCGGCATAGGCGGCATGGTGGGCGCGGAGCTCAAATTTGCCGGTTGGGACGGCTTTATAATAGAGGGGCGCGCGAACGCGCGGACGTACGTCTATATCGAGGACGGAAAAATCGAGTTCCGCGACGCGTCTCCGATATGGGGCCTGCTCGTGCATCCCTGCCAGCGCAAGCTGGAGGAAATCCACGGCGCCGGCGTACAGTCGATGGTCATAGGACCGGCGGGCGAGAACATGATGCGCAACGCGAGCATAACGACGTCGAACGACAATGTCGCGGCGAAATCCGGATTCGGCGCTGTTTTCGGCTCCAAAAATCTCAAAGCCGTGGTAATACGCGGCGCCGGAGCCGTGCGCCCGCACGATATAAAAAAGCTCTTTGAGCTGCGCCTGGAGATGGGCGCCCCTTATATGCGCCCCAGTCCTCTGCGCCGCGAGATGACGCACGGCATGGACGGCAACGAGATACCGGTTGAGGGCGGTTGGCTGCGCGGGCAGGTGGCGTGCTCACACGGCTGCAATCAGCACTGCAACCGCCTCATGCTGGACATGAAGTCGGCGTTCGGCGACGAGCGGATAAATCAGGTTGAAAAGTGCGTAGGCATATTCGCGTACGGTTTTCAAGAGGACTGTTCGTGGACGCCGATACAGAACTACGAGACTGAGCGCAACCACTTTCTTGCCTGCAAGATGCTCTCGCGCGAGGAACCGGCGCCCGACAAGGACGACCCGCATTTCGAGGCGCTCTTCGCGCCTGTGCGCGGCGACATCACCAATTATTGGAAGCCCGATTTCGACAAGGGCAGCGTCATGATGGACATGTGCAACGAGTACGGAATTGATAAATGGGACGTAATAGTGTGGTTTATGACGTGGCTGTCGATGGCAAAAAAGGAAGGCTTGCTCGACGATCTTGATTTCGGCATGGAGGTCGATGTTGAAAACGAGGAATTTGTAAAGTATTTCCTCGACATGATAACGTACAGGAGAGGGAAATACGGCTCCATATTCGCCGAGGGCATGGCGCGCGCCGTCAGAGCGCTCGGCAAAGAGAAATACGGCGACACGATATACCGCGGGCGTTATTCGCAGATGACCGGCGAGCGGATTGACGTCCCGGTAAGCCTGGAGACGGCGTGGGGACATAGCTATCACTGGCAGGGCAGAGGATTTGAGGCGACGATAAATAAGCCCGGTTGGATAGCTACGTCGCTCGAGTTGATGAATTCCACGCGCGATGTGCAGACAGTGGCGCACCACCACGAAAAATATGAGAATTTTCTGGAGTATCAGGACGATCCGTGCCACAGCCCGCTGTTTGTGGAGGGCATAGCGTTTGACGAGAATAAGGCGGAGATAAAGGATTCTGTCATGTGCTGCGACTGGCAGAGTCCGGATCTGTACTGGCCGGAGATGGAGGCCGAGATGTTCACCGCCGCGACGGGAATTCCAATGACGCATGAAGCGCTCAACGAGGCCGCCGAGCGCTCCCGATTGCTTTTCCGCGCGATACTCATACGCGACTTCGGGCGAGACAGAGACATGGAGGTAGGCGCCATCTTCCCCACGATGCAATACCCCGACCCTCTCGGGCAGACGGTGGGCTGGGACGAGTGGAACGATCTCGTTGACATATACTACGAGCGCCGGGGCTACGACCTCGCGACAGGTCGGCCCACGCGCGCCACGTTCGAGAGGTACGGACTTGCCGATGTCGCGGACGCCCTTGACAAAATGGGTAAGCTGCCGGTTTGCTAGTTTGGAATAATTTCGTTTGTGATGGCTTCGCCATCACAAACGAGTCACGGGAGCAGGGATCTCGCCGTGCGCGGCTCGCAAAGAGCATTTTCCGAGGAATAAATCCCCGGAAAATGCGGAATA
>JAITKI010000018.1 GCA_031278515.1 Oscillospiraceae bacterium
TCACAAGAAAAATCATTTCGTTTGTGATGGCTTCGCCATCACAAACGAGTCACGGGCGCTTGGATCTCGCCGTGCGCGGCTCGCAACGCGATTTTTCCGGGGAATAAACCCCCGTAAAATGCAATTTGCGAGCCGCGCACACCTGCTCACAGACTCGCGTTCACAGGCTTGGGGCTTTTCGGATTTGTGACGTTTTTGAGGCGGCGCGGGAGACGATCTCGCGCCTACCCTCCCAAATTTCGCGCGAGGCTCTTGACAAAAACCATTTTGAGGCGTAGACTTACGCATGTCAAGTGTTCTCACTTAACATGGAGGGTGCGCGAGTGCCGGAAAAGACGGTAAGGACGACTATGCTCTTTGATTTTTTCGGTGAAATGCTCACCGAAAAACAGCGCGCGTATTTCGACCTCTACTACAACGAGGACTTCTCGCTTGCCGAGGTCGCCGAAAATTACGGCGTGTCGCGGCAGTGCGTGTACGATACGTTGTCGCGCGCGGGCGCGGTTCTTGACGAACTGGAGGAAAAGACAGGCGCCGTGGGACGCTTTGAAAATCTTCGCGGCGGTCTCGCGCGGGCGCAAGAACTGGCGGAGCGACTTGCCGAGCTGTCCCCGTCCGGAGAGGCCGGGAGCGCGGCGCGGACTCTCGTCCGCGCCCTGGGCGAATTGAAAGGTCAGGTGATGTAGTGGCGTTTGAGAGCTTGTCGGAAAAGCTGGGTGCTGTCTTCAAAAAGCTTCGCGGCAAGGGGCGCCTGAACGAGTCGGACATCAAGGAGGCGATGCGCGAGGTGCGTCTCGCGCTGCTTGAGGCCGACGTCAGTTACAAGGTCGCAAAGGACTTCATCGCGGCGGTGAGTTCGCGCGCGGTCGGCGCCGACGTACTGGAGAGCCTGACTCCCGCGCAGATGGTCATAAAGATCGTCAACGAGGAACTTTGCGCGTTGATGGGCGGCGGAGGCGCAAAGATAAACCTCTCGCGGCATCCTCCGGGCGTAGTCATGCTCGTCGGCCTTCAGGGCGCGGGCAAGACTACCAACGGCGCGAAACTCGCCGACTTCATGCGCAGGCGCGACGGCAAGCGTCCGCTGCTCGCGGCGTGCGACATATACCGTCCCGCCGCCATCGAACAGTTGCGAACGGTGGGCGAAAAGCTCGGCGTCCCCGTGTTCCACATGGGCAAGTCAAACCCTGCGGACATCGCGGCCGCGGCTGTGTCGCACGCGGAGAAGCACGGATTCGACGTCGTTTTCCTCGATACGGCGGGACGCCTTCACATCGACGAGGAACTTATGAGCGAGCTGCGCGAGATCAAAAAGCGCGTCGAGCCGTCCGAGATACTCCTTGTGGTGGACGCTATGACCGGTCAGGACGCCGTCAACGCGGCCGAGTCGTTCGACGCGCAGCTCGGCATAGACGGCATACTACTCACAAAGCTCGACGGGGACGCGAGGGGCGGCGCGGCGCTGTCGGTACGCGCCGTCACGGGAAAACCCATCAAATTCGTCGGCACGGGCGAAAAGCTCGACCAGATAGACACGTTCCACCCCGACCGCATGGCCTCGCGTATTCTCGGCATGGGCGACGTACTCACGCTCATCGAGCGGGCGGAGCGGAACATGGACGACAAGCGCGCCGCGGAACTCGCCGAAAGGCTCCTGAAAAACAAGTTCACGCTGAACGACTACTACGAGCAGCTGTCCCAACTCAAGTCGATGGGCGGCGTCGCCGATATAGTCGGGATGCTGCCGGGCGCGAACGCGGGCTTGAGCGCCGGCGCGGCGATCGATGAGAAAATGATGGCGCGCACGGCGGCCATCATCCTCTCCATGACGCCCCGCGAGCGCGACGACCCCGCGATTCTCGGCAGCAGCCGCAAGAAGCGCATAGCCGCCGGCAGCGGCGTAAACGTCGTCGATGTCAACCGTCTGCTCAAACAGTTCGAGGCGACGCAATCCGTCGTGAAGCAACTCTCGCGCGGGAAGATGCCCGCCATGTTCGCGTCAAATAAAAAGCTGAAAAACAGCTTATTACGGATGAAATAATATTTTTTCGGAGGTCAGTTAACAAGATGGTAAAAATCAGACTGCGCAGAATGGGCGCAAAGAAGAACCCGTACTACAGGATTGTAGTGGCCGACTCGCGCTCTCCGCGCGACGGCAGATTCATCGAGGAAATCGGCTCGTATGATCCGCTGGCGGACCCGTATAAGGTGAAGGTAGACGGCGAGCGCGCCCTTTACTGGATCAAAAACGGCGCGCAGCCGACGGACACGGTGCGCGCTCTGCTCAAGAAGTCCGGCGTCATTCAGCAGTAGTTCCGATTGTTTCGTTGCCGCGGCGGGATCCGCGAATGAATTTTTCCGGCAGGAGGCGTCCCCGAAATGAAGGATTTGTTGATATACATCGCAAAACACCTCGTCGATCATCCGGACGACGTGACGGTCTCCGAGCGCGCGCTCGATTCATCCACAGTCTATGAACTCCGTGTGGCTCCCGGCGACATGGGCAAAGTCATCGGCCGCTACGGCAGAATGGCGAAAGACATCCGCACGCTCATACGCGCCGCCGCCAAACGGCAGGGCAAGCGCGTGAGCGTGGAGATTATTGACTGAATATATGGCGTCGGGGCTTATTGAGACCGGCGAGATAGTGAACGTCCACGGCGCGCGCGGAGAGGTCAGGGTGAAGCCGTGGGCAAACGGGCCGGAGGCTCTGCTGAAGCTCGAAAGGCTCTATATCGACGGCAAGCCGCTGCGCGTCGCGTCGGCGCGCGCGCGCGGAGATGTCGCCGTCGTCGCGTTTGACGGCGTGACCGACGTCGCCGCCGCGTCGTCTCTCAAGGGCAAAACCGTGTGGCTCGACAGGGCGGACGTCAACCTGGCGGACGGCGAGCATTTCATCGCCGACCTCGTGGGTCTTCAGGCGGCGGACGCCGGCGACGGACGCGAGCTTGGATACGTGCGCGACGTCATGAAACTGCCTATGCACGACGTGTACGTCATAGCCGGCTGTGACGGGCGCGACATTCTCGTCCCGGGCCGCCCCGAATTTGTCAGGAAAATCGACATTGACGGCGGAGTCATATATTTCGCTTTGATCGAGGGCATGGAATGAGGATAGATATTATGACGCTCTTCCCCGACGCCGTCGGGGACATGCTGGTCGAGAGCGTCATAGGACGCGGCCAGGAACGCGGCTATGTAAGAATCGAGTGCCATCAGATACGCGATTACACAAAAAACAGGCAAAAGCAGGTGGACGACTACCCCTACGGCGGAGGACGCGGCTGCGTGATGACGGCGCAGCCGCTGTACGACTGTTGGAAGCGCATATGCGACGATGCGGGCGGCCGCCTACACACCATATACATGTCGCCCTGCGGCAAAGTTTTTCGCCAAGACGACGCCCGCAGACTGTCGGTCGAATACGAAAGGCTTATACTCGTGTGCGGACATTACGAGGGCGTGGACGAGCGCTTTGTTGAGGAATGCGTCGATGAGGAACTCTCGATCGGCGACTTTGTGCTGACCGGAGGCGAGATACCCGCGCTCGCCGTCGCCGACGCCGTGTGCCGCCTCGTCCCGGGCGTCCTGCCCGACGAGGAGTGCTACACGAACGACAGCCATTGGAACGGACTGCTGGAACACCCGCAGTACACGCGCCCGGAGATGTGGCGCGGCAGGAGCGTCCCGCCTGTGCTGCTGTCCGGAAACCATGAGGACATCAGGCGGTGGCGGCGCGAGGCGTCCCTCGCCAGAACGCGGGAGCGCCGCCCGGACATGTATGAAAAACTCCCTACGCGCGAGTGACGGCGGCCGCCGCCTTTATAAAGCCGCTGAACAGCGGATGCGCCCGGTTCGGGCGGCTTTTCAGTTCCGGATGAAATTGGACGCCTACAAACCACGGGTGTTCCGCCAACTCCATTATCTCCACGAGCCGGCCGTCGGGCGACAGCCCGGAAAACACAAGGCCGAGCGACTCAAACATATCCCTGTAGTCGTTGTTGAATTCATACCTGTGCCTGTGCCGCTCCGAAATATCGCGCCGTCCGTACATGGCGGCGACACGGCTGTTCTCTTTGAGTACGCACGGATACTTCCCAAGGCGCATCGTGCCGCCTTTTTTTGTTATGCCGATCTGGTCGGGCATGAGATCGATGACGGGATACTTGGTGAGCTCGTTGATTTCGGACGAGTTGGCGTTTTCGAGTCCCGCCACGCCGCGGGCAAACTCAATGACGGCCATATGCATCCCGTAACATATGCCGAAATACGGCATCAAGTTCTCCCGCGCGTACTTCGCGGCCGCTATCATGCCCTCAACACCGCGCGCGCCGAAGCCTCCGGGAACAAGCACGCCCTGACAGCCTCGCAGCGCGTCCGCCGCGCCGGAGTCCGTGAGTTCCTCAGAATCTACCCACTCGATCTCCACAATCGCGTCGTTTTCCGTTCCGCCATGCGAGAGCGACTCCACAATACTCAAATATGAATCGTGCAGTTCGGTATACTTCCCCACCAGAGCGACGCGCACGTGCTTTGACGCGTTCTTTATTCTGTCCACCATGGCGCGCCACTCGCGCAGCTCCGGTTCGGGCAGATCGAGACCGAGTCTGCGGCAGACCGCCCTGTCGAGGCCCTCTTTCGCGAGCAGCAGCGGTACCTCGTACAGCGACGACGCCGTCATGTTCTGTATGACGCAGTCCGGCTCGACGTTGCAAAACAGCGCCACTTTGTCGCGCACGTCTTTTGTTATCGGCATGTCGCAGCGGCAGACGAGAATGTCCGGCTGTATTCCGACTGACAGGAGTTCCTTGACGGAGTGCTGCGTCGGCTTCGTCTTGAGCTCGTCCGACCCGGGAAGGCGCACTATGAGGGAGACGTGTATGAACGCCGTATTGTCGCGTCCGAGTTGGCGCGCGACTTGGCGTATCGCCTCCAGGTACGGCTGGCTCTCAATGTCGCCGACTGTACCCCCTATCTCCGTAATGACGACATCCACGTCATCGCTGTCGAGCCTGTAAATGCGCGTCTTTATCTCGTCGGTTATGTGCGGAATTATCTGCACCGTACGCCCGAGATAATCCCCGCCGCGCTCACGGTTGAGTACCGTCCAGTATATCTTCCCGGAGCTGACGCTCGAATCTCCCGTCAGGCTCTCGTCCACAAACCGCTCATAGTGTCCGAGGTCGAGATCTGTCTCCGCGCCGTCGTCGGTCACAAAAACCTCCCCGTGCTGATACGGGTTCATCGTACCCGGGTCCACATTGAAATACGGGTCGAATTTCTGTATTGTCACCCGCAGTCCGCGCTGTTTCAGCAGCCGCCCGAGCGACGCGGCGCAAATTCCCTTGCCCAGTCCCGATACGACACCTCCGGTCACGAAGACGTGTTTTGTAGCCATGACGACGACTATTCCCCTCCCACGTATTGCGCGGCCGCGAGCCGCGCGAACATTTTCCCCCCGGCGCCCTGTTTTCACCGCAGAATAATTTCGTTTGCGGCAGTTTTCGCTCTCCCATCCTTTTCGGCGTAGGCGAAAAGGATTTTTGCACAGGAGTGCGTCTCGTGCGACGGAGCAAAAATTGTAATATTCCGCATTTTCCGGGGATTTATTCCTCGTAAAATGCTCTTTGCGAGCCACGCACGGCGAGATCCATGCTCCCGTAACTCGTTTGTGATGGCGAAGCCATCACAAACGAAATTATTCCCGCAAAACAATGCTTGCCATCCGCGCCGAAATGGTGTAGAATGCGCCCAACACACGTTGCAGGAGGACAAAATGAGAGGATACAAACTGGTACTCTGCGCGCTGGGCGCCGTCGTGACGGTGTTTGTCGCGGTCGTCGCGATCTCGGTCTTTAAGAACGAGATCGTCGATTTTTTCACCGCGGCGGCCGACGCGATTCTGGACAGGGTGGGCGGCGACCCTTCCTCCGTCCGCAAAAAGAGCGAGTACACCGACTACGCGGATGTCTGAGCGCGTTGCGGTTCCGGGCGGCGTCCGCCGCCCGGAACCGACGTGTTCTCGATCATCTCGCGTACTCCACCGCCTTTGTCTCGCGTATCAGGTTCACTTTTATCTGCCCGGGGTACTCCATGTCGCTCTCGATCTTGTTTGCGATCTCGCGCGCGAGGATGATCATCTCGTCCTCGGATATCTCCTCCGGCTTTACGATTATCCGTATCTCGCGCCCCGCCTGTATGGCGTATGAGCTGTCCACACCCTTGAACGACTTGGAGATCGACTCCAGCTTCTCCAACCGCTTGACGTAGCTCTCGATATTTTCGCGCCTGGCGCCGGGACGCGCGGCCGATATGGTGTCGGACGCCTGCACTATGCAGGCGATGACCGTTTTCGCCTCCACGTCGCCGTGGTGCGCGTGTATGGCGTGTATCACGGCTTCGCTTTCCTTGAATTTTTTCGCTATGTCCACGCCTATCGTCACGTGGCTGCCCTCGACCTCGTGATCTATGGATTTGCCGATGTCGTGCAGGAGTCCCGCGCGTTTCGCGAGCATCACGTCAACGCCGAGCTCCGAGGCGAGCAGACCGGCTATGCGCGCAACCTCTATCGAGTGGTTGAGGACGTTCTGCCCGTAACTCGTGCGGTACCGCATCCGGCCCAGCAGCTTCACGACTTCCGGATTCAGCCCGTGTACTCCCGTCTCAAACGTCGCCCGTTCGCCCTCCGACTTGATAACGGCGTCCACCTCGCGCTTTGCCTTCTCAACCGTCTCCTCTATCCGCGCCGGGTGTATGCGCCCGTCGAGTATGAGCTTTTCGAGCGTTATGCGCGCTACCTCCCGGCGCACGGGATCGAAGCCTGAGAGCGTTATCGCCTCCGGCGTGTCGTCGATGATCAGATCGACGCCCGTGAGCGTTTCGAGCGCCCGTATATTGCGCCCCTCGCGCCCTATGATGCGCCCTTTCATCTCGTCGTTCGGCAGCGGCACGACGGACACCGTGACTTCCGCGACGTGATCCGACGCGCAGCGCTGTATGGCGAGCGATATGAGCTCCCTCGCCTTCTCGTCGGCCTCCTCGCGGTACCGCGTCTCGATATCTTTTATCTTCATCGCGGCCTCGTGCGTGACCGCCGATTCGAGATTCTTTATGAGATAGTTTTTTGCCTCTTCGACGGTGTACCCGGAGATCCTCTCAAGCGTCTCAAGCTGTCCCCGCTTGATGTCCTCAATCTCCTCCCGAGTCTTGTCCAGACCGGCGAGCTTATCCGTAAGCTGCTCGCTCTTCTTTTCCAGCGCTTCTGTCTTGTTATCGAGCGTCGTCTCCTTCTGCCAGAGAGATTCCTCCTTTTGCTGAAGCGACTCCTCTTTCTGCTGCAGCGATTCCTCTTTCTGCTGCACCCGCTTCTCCTGCTTTTGAACTTCCGCGCGGCGTTCTTTTTCCTCTTGTTCGTATTCGCTGCGGTTTTTGTGTATCTCTTCCTTTGCCTCGAGCAGCGCTTCGCGTTTTTTCCCCTCGGCCGCTTTTATGGAGTCGTTTATGATTTTCTTCGCCTTTTCTTCCGCGCTCTGTATTTCGCGCTCAGAAAACCGTTTTCTGTACGTGACGCCGAGAAAGAACCCTATAACAGTCATTATTATCAGAATAACAATGTCAATTATGTAAAACCAGACGGAGTCAGGCATAGTGGGCAAGACACCTCCCTTTCTTCATAATAACGGGGCTTCCGGACGGCGTCGCGCAAGCACACACGCCGTCATCCGCAGAGCCTCCCCACCATTCTACAACTACGGCGCGGACATGTCAAGCAAAATTGATTTTGAATCATTTCGTTTGTAGCGATTTCAGAAGCGCTCTACACTATATGTTGTGTTTTTATTATGCAACAGCACTATATATTGTATGCACATAACTCGATTTGCCTACAAACGAAATGATTCATTTTTTTGAGAATGGTCGAAACGCCGCGCGCAACGAGGGCGGGGCGGCGTTTTCCGTCTGCCCCGCCCCGTCACGTATGCAGCGAGTACGATAAATCCGACTCAATATAGAGGACGCGGCGCGGGGTCATGACAAGGTAGTCATATGGATGGTTTATGATTATGAATATACCGAGTAAACATCTGGGTATCCGTTTGCGACAATATCCCTGCAAACAGGGAAAAAGCAAGCTGTTCAGCCATGTTTGGAAAAACCGACGCGTCACCGTAGCCAACCTTGCCGAGCGCGTAGTCTATGCCATTGATTTC